>CAYUOS010000124.1:0-9584 GCA_964446435.1 uncultured Rikenellaceae bacterium
GCGATGTTATTGTAGGGCTGGCATCGTATGGTCAGTCCTCATGGGAAAAAGAGTACAACTCAGGCATGGGCAGCAACGGACTCACATCTGCCCGTCACGATGTGTTCGGCTCATATCTCACCAAAGCCTTTCCTGAGAGCTTTGACCCCTTGGTTCCGCAAGAACTTGTATATACCGGAAACTACCGGCTTACAGACATAATACCTGAAACCGGACTCACAGCAGGAAAGATGGTACTCTCTCCCACACGTACCTATGCGCCTGTCATCATTCCGTTGCTGGCAGAGATGCGCGAAAAAATACACGGAATGGTACATTGCTCGGGAGGAGCGCAGACCAAGGTACTCAACTTCATCGATGGGCTTCATATTATCAAGGACAACCTCTTTCCGGTGCCGCCACTGTTCAGGATAATTCAGGAGCAGTCGGGAACGCCCTGGCAAGAGATGTACAAGGTTTTCAACATGGGACACAGGTTTGAAATATACGCCAGTGCCACCGCCGCCGAAAGAATAATTGAGATTGCCACTGCCCTCGGAGTCGGGGCACAGATAATCGGACGATGTGAAGCGGCCCCGTCGAAAAAGCTCACTATCAAATCAGAATACGGAGAATTCGACTATTAGTATGGCGTAACGTATATGGCGTAACGGGCGTATAATGGCATATTGGCGTAATAGGCGTATAATGGCATAATGGTCGTATAATGGCATATTGGCGTAATAGGGCCTTTAAGATACCTTTTCCGGATACCGGATACCGGATACCGTTTACCGTTTACCGTTTTGCTCCCATTCGGTCGCGAGCTCGCCTTCGGCTCGGTTCCGTTTACCGGATACCGGATACCGGATACCGTTCTCACCTATAATCTGTTCTGAGAACCCTGAATTCGGTGCGCCTGTTAATCTGATGGGCAATTTCACGTTGCTCCTCTGTCGGCAGGGTGTTGATATACTGTTCTGTCAGCGTAATTCCTGCTGGCAGGAAGGGATACTGGGCTGCAATTTCATCATCAACGACCTTTGGAGAGGATTCTCCATACCCTCTTGGTGAGAGTCTGGCAGGTTCAATTCCCTTCTCGATGAGATAATCGACAACAGACTGAGCCCTTCTTTGTGAGAGCACCATATTAAACTCTTCGGTATCGCGGGAGTCGGTATGCGACATCAGCTCGATTGTAATATTCGGATTATCAAGCAGTGTTTCAGTAAGTTTATCGAGTGAAACCATCGATTCAGGCCTCAGGTCCCATCTGCCAAAGTCATAGAAAATGTTTGGCAATTCTATAGGCTTATCAATCGGGGTCATCAGAATCGTCGTCAGGAACTCCCTGCTCTTGTCTTGACCCCTTGTTGTTTCGCGTGCCTTTCCGTTAAGGTAGCCATCTTTAGTGGCAAGGAATATATAATCAACATCGGGCCGCAGCGAGAACCTGAAATCGCCGTTATTACCGGTGGTTGCCTGCAGGTTGGTTCCATCGCTGGCAATCAGCTGCACTACCGAGGCGGCAACAGGACTGCCGGTCTTTTCATCCTTAACCAGTCCGGTTATACTGAATGAAAGCGGAGGCATTACGAATGAGTACAACTCATCATTACCCCTGCCCTTGCGTGACGAACTGAAGAATCCTTTTTCTGCACCCCTCTCGAAGACAATGCCAAAATCGTCTGCAGAACTGTTTATCGGAGGGCGCATGTTTGTGACTATCCACCTGCCATCGGGCTGCTGTACTGCCTTGAAGATATCAAGGCCTCCCATACCCAGATGGCCGTCGGATGAGAAATAGAAGGTACCATCATCACGTACATAGGGGAACATCTCATCACCGCCTGTATTGATATCTGGCCCGAGGTTAACCGGTTGCGACCAGTTGCCTGTTACTGTAGGCCTGGTTACGTAGTATATATCCTTGCCTCCGTAACCCCCGGGCAGCTCAGATACAAAATAGAGAGTGAGGCCGTCGGGTGAGATGGCAGGGTGAGCTGCAACAAGTGAGTCTGACAGTAAACCGAGGCTTTTCGGTGTTGCCCAGCCGGTGCCGCTTCGCTGTGTATACATTATTACACACCCCTTCTGTTCACGTCTCCCTGCTTCGCACCTGGTGAAGTAGAGTTCCCTGAAGTCGAACGAGAATGAGGGGGTACCCTCTTCTGCCTCGGTGTTGATACCTTCCACCGGTATTGGGGTGCTCCATTTGTCTTTCTTGTCGAGCCTGCTCTCGAAGATATCAGTAAAGCCCTGCCCGGTTGCTCCATGCTTTTTATTACCTGCCGCATCAGCCCTTGACGATGTAAAAAAGAGCAATCCGTGGTCATCACGGGCAAATGCCGGACTGAAGTCCGCCTCCCTTGAGTTAAGGTCTCTCATCTCATCAATTACATAGGCTTCGGGATTACGGAGCCATTCGAGTGAAAGCTCGCATGACCTTATCCCCAGGTCGGCCCTGGGATCATTCGGCACTATTTGCCTGTACTTCCTGAACTCATCGATTGCCTGCTCATACTTGCCGTTTTTCTTCATAGTCTCCGCCAACCGGTATTGGGCCTCAGGAGTTACACCCTGTGTTCTCACTGCCCTTCTGTACCATGTTTCGGCGTTGCGTGTGTCGTTAACAATGCGGTAGCACTCGGCAACCATGAATACCATCCTGGCTTTTACCTCCCTGTCCTTCGACCTGGTAAAGGCATCCTTAAAGAAATCGATGGCTTCATAATACTCGCCGGCAGCAAACGCCTCCTCCGCCCTTTCAGTTTTCCTCTTCTGTGGCAGGAGCGTCAGGGGAATCGCAATGAACAAGATCAGAATGACAGATACTCTTTTCATGTAAAGTCTTTACGGCTTTGCACAAATGTAACTATTGTTTAAAATGTAAACGTCCTTTCACTCCTTTTATTTTGGCAGGAGCTCAGGCACCCTGATCTTTCCGGCAGCGTTTGAGACTGAATCCTACCTCGTAAACAGCAACTCCCTGTATTTTGGCAGAGGCCACATCTCATTGTCAACAATCTGCTCGAGTTTGTCGATATGATATCTGATCTCCTGCAGGTATGGTTTCACATTCCGCTCATAGGCAAGGGCCTTTTCATACAGGTTTTCGATGATGTTAGCCTTCTTTCTCTCCTCTATCATTTCGTTTACCAGCTTCTTTATCATGGTAATGCTGTCAGAGGTGAAGACGATAAGTTCTTTTCGCGGGCCAGCAAGCCTTTCATACTCGATGTCGCCGAAGATTTCCTTCAAACCCTTCACATTTTCAATCAATACCGACATATACCTTACTGCAACCGGCACAATATGATTGATGGCAATATCGCCAAGTACACGCGCTTCTATCTGAACCTTCTTCACGAACTTTTCATATTCGACCTCAACGCGGCTTTCGAGTTCCTTCTCGGTGAATATTCCGGTAGAGACAAACATCTCCCTTGCGTTGGGTTCAAGATAGCTTTTTACGGAACCGGGAACGCTCACCATGGCTGACAGGCCTCGGGCAATGGCCTCTTCCTGCCATTCAGCACTGTATCCATCTCCTTCGAACCTTATCCTCTCTGTTTCGAGAATGTATTTTTTCAGCACGAAGAATATTGCCTCATCCTTCTTCCTGCCTTTCTTAACGAGAGAGTCAACCTCTTTCCTGAAGGCAACAAGCTGGCTGGCCAGCGCTCCATTCAGTACTATCATGGCGGCACTGCAGTTTGCTGACGACCCGACAGCCCTGAATTCAAACCTGTTGCCGGTAAATGCGAAGGGTGATGTACGGTTCCTGTCTGTATTGTCGAGCAATATCTCTGGTATCTTACCGATTCCGAGTTTAAGCTCAGTTTTCAGGGCCGGGCTCATTTTGCGGTCTGTTACCTTTGTGGCGATAGACTCGAGCATTCCGGTCAGATAACTCCCCAGGAAGATTGAGATTATTGCCGGTGGGGCCTCATGACCACCCAGCCTGTAGGAATTTGTTTCATTTATTATGCTTGCCCTCAGAAGATCACTGTTATCATTGACTGTCTTCAGCACATTGACAAGGAAGGTCAGAAATTGCAGGTTCGATTTGGGGTTTTTCCCCGGCGACAAAAGATTCACCCCGGTATTTGTCTCGAGCGACCAGTTGCAGTGCTTTCCCGATCCATTTATGCCCGCGAATGGCTTTTCATGGAAGAGAACCCTGAACTTATGTCGCCTGGCTATTCTTTTCATTATGTCCATCAGCAACTGGTTGTGATCGACTGCCAGGTTGGCCTCCTCGTAAAGAGGTGCGCACTCGAACTGGTTAGGTGCGACTTCATTATGTCTTGTCTTCACGGGGATTCCGAGACGATAGGCCTCATATTCAAAATCCTTCATGAACGCCATTACCCTTTCAGGTATTGAGCCGAAGTAGTGGTCAGCCAACTGCTGATCCTTGGCCGATTGGTGTCCCATAAGAGTGCGGTCGGCAAGCACAACATCAGGACGGGCGTAATAAAGAGCTTCATCAAGGAGAAAATACTCCTGTTCAACGCCAAGGGTAGCGATTACCTTGTTTACATCACGGTCGAAATAGCGGCATACAGCAACGGCAGCCTTGTCGAGAGATGAGAGAGCCTTGAGAAGAGGTGTTTTATAGTCGAGTGCCTCCCCGGTGTAGGAGACAAATACTGTGGGTATACAAAGGGTGTTTCCCAGTATGAAGGCAGGTGATGAGACATCCCATGCAGTGTAACCCCTGGCCTCGAAAGTGTTCCTTATGCCACCGCTGGGAAAACTTGAAGCATCGGGCTCCTGCTGAACGAGGAGGTTACCCGAGAATGATTCGAGCAGCCTGCCGTTCTCTCCGGTTTCGATGAAGGCATCATGTTTCTCGGCTGTAGCATCAGTAAGGGGGTGAAACCAGTGAGTATAGTGTGTGACTCCTTTCTCCATTGCCCAGGCTTTTAAACCTGTTGCAACCTGGTCGGCAATCTGACGGTTGATGGTTGTACCCTCAAATATTGCATGCCTGACTGCACTGTAGGCCTCATTGGGCAGGTATTTCTCCATTTTAGCGAGATTGAAGACATTTTCTGCAAAACAATCGGAGATATCACCCGCAGGCCTGGTGACCGAAACAGGAACACGGTTCAGGACTTCATTCAGAGCTGAGAAACGTAATTGTGCCATAGATTATGATTTTTGCCTCAAAAGTAAAACTATTATGACAAACACCCCATAATAGTTGATGTATTTTTCATGTTTTTTATCTTTTATGTGTCTCTACCCCCATTTTCACGAGGCCTTAGTTATTCTTTCCATACTCTTTATGACAACACACCCTGTTTTTTACAGGGTACAACAGTCAACATTATGAAAACAGAATCATTCAGCCATTCTGACTGTGGTTGGTGTATCATTTCAATTAAGGGCGTGCAGGCTTTTTTATGTCGAATTTTATTATATTTGTCGCCTGCTTTAAGCAGAGGATTATTAATCTAAATATTATACATAAATGTCAGTACTTCAGACGTTACGTGAAAAAGCAGGTTGGCTTGTTGCCGTTGTAATCGGTGTGGCCCTGCTCATTTTTGTTATCAGTGATTTCTTTGGTGGCGGAGGAGGAGGCCAGAGGAAGGCAAGGAAGTATTACGAAATAGCCCAGATTAGTGGAGAATCTGTTTCGTACCTTGAGTTTGACGAGAGGCTTCAGCACCTGATAGAGATATACCGCTTGTCAGGCAGTCAGAGCATAACCGAGGAGATGGCAGAAACCCTGAGGTCACAGATTTGGGAACAGATTGTAAGGGAAAAGATTCTTGACAGGGAGTTCAGGAGGCTGGGTCTTGAGGTTAGTGCTGACGAGCTTGAAGAGCTGGTAATGGGTGACAACAAGCATCCGATTATACTGCAACTCTTTCTTGATCCTCAGACCGGCATGTTCAACCAGTCATATCTTGTTAACTTTCTGAAGCAGACAGAGATTGATCCTTCTGTAAAGACATACTGGCTGTTCTTCGAGGATGAGATAGTAACCGACCGTTTGAATACAAAATACAACAATCTTGTGTCCAAGGGGCTTCATGTTACCAGCATGCAGGCAGAGTTCGAGCACAACCTGAATTCCAGGAGTGTTGATTTCACCTATGTTGGAAAGTATTACAACTCGGTTCCCGACTCACTTGTAAGCGTAAGTTCTGATGAGATAAGGAAGTTCTATAACTCGAGGAAAGAGGAATACAGGCGGCCGGCAATGAGGAGTATGGAGTATATCACTTTTGACATCGTTCCTTCTGAAGATGACTACCAGCAGGCACTGAGGTGGATCAATGAGCGGAAAGAGGAGTTTGCCGCAACGGAAGAACCGGTTTCATATATCAATATAACCGCCGACAGCAGGCATGCAGGTTTTTACTACAGCATCGATCAGCTTACTGAATCAATAAGGGAGTTCGCCCTTGCAGGCGACAAGTCTTCTGTCTTCGGACCATATCTTGAGGACGACATCTACAAGCTGGCAAGGATAATTGACATTGCCGAACGTCCTGATTCAGTAAGAGCAAGACATATTCTGATATCACCCGGACCGGAGAAGACGATGGCGATGGCCAGAGCAGAGGCTGACAGTATTCTTACGATGATAAAAGGGGGGATGAATTTTGAGATAATGGCCATGATCTCGTCTGAAGACAGGGGTTCGTCGCAGGTCGGAGGTGACCTGGGATGGTTCACTGAAGGGATGATGGTAACGCCCTTCAATGATGCCTGTTTCGGGGGTAAGAAGGGTGACATGGTGATAACCGAAACCAACTTCGGAGTACATATAATTGAGATTCTCGATCAGAGCAGGGGCAGCCGCAAGTACAATATCGGAATCATCGACCGGGAGGTAACCCCTGGTTCCGCCACGATACAGAGGATTTACGGAGAGGCAAGCCAGTTCGCGGCAAACAATCCCAACCATGAAAGGTTCAACAAGACAGTTGCCGAAATGGGACTAAACAAGAGGGTTGCAACCGATATTTCAGCCAGTCAGAGAAGTATTGCGGGCCTCGAAAATGCGAGGGGACTTATAATGTCTCTGTTCCAGGCTCAGAAGGGACGGATTGTGCTCGATTTCAACCAGCAGGCAGTAATCGACCTGGGTGACAGGTACGTTATTGCCTACTGCACCGAGATACAGGAGGAGGGATTTGCAGATATCAGCAGTGTTGCCGGAGAAATAAGGTTTACACTGATGAACAGGAAGAAGGCTGACCTGATTGCTGCCGAGTATGAAAAGAAGATGAATGAGGCGATGACCATTGAACAGATAGCGAGAGATATGGGGTTGCAGGTCGAAGAATCAGTGGGAGTAACATTCCGTTCATTCTCTGTTCAGGGAATGGCAGGAATAGAGCCGGCGCTAATCTCAGCAGCAGTTATATCGCCTGAGGGAGAGATTGCGGGTCCGGTTAAAGGATCTGTCGGTGTGTACCTATTAACTGTAAACAATGCGATAACAATCGAAACCGAAGATGTAGATGCTGTGCATGAACGTCTTTCGGCAATGATGCAGATAAGGGCTTCATACGAGCTTTTTGAGGCTCTCAGGAAAGGGGCAGGAATAGTGGATAAGAGATACCGGTTCTTCTAGCAGGATACCCGGGAACAAAAGAGACAGCACCTTTAGACTCTTGCAGGAGTTGAAGGTGCTGTTCTCTTTTATTGCTATATTTGCTGTATAGAGACCCCGATAAGACATGAAACTACTTACTTCAAATGAGCTTGCCAGGGCCGTGAACCTGAATATTCCGGGCGGTAATCTTATTGCAGGAGCACTGATGCAGCTATTCAGGTATAATAAGCTTAACAAGGTTTATTCATCTGTTATTGAGAAGAATCCTCTTGAAATGGTTACTTCAATACTTGACCAGCTGGAGATAAGGTATTGTGTGTCAGAGGATGACCTGAAGAACATTCCCGAGAGCGGCAGTTTTATCACTGTATCAAACCACCCTTACGGTGGCATTGATGCACTGCTTCTGGTAAAGATATTGTATGAGCGAAGGCCTGACCTCAAGGTAATGGCGAACTTCCTTCTAAAGAGGATTGAGCCTATAAAGGATATAATCCTGCCTGTGAACCCGTTTGAGACACACAAGCAGGTGAGCTCGTCATTTGCAGGAATCAAGGAGGGATTGACACATCTGAAGGAGGGTAACTGTGTAGGTATTTTTCCTGCCGGTGAGGTTTCGACATACCAGCAGGATTCGAATGTAATTGTAGACCGTGAGTGGAATGTTTCAGCCCTGAAGTTCATCAAGAAGGCCGAGGTCCCGGTTGTACCAATCTATTTTCATGGTACCAACTCGAGGTGGTTCCACATTCTGGGTAAAATACATCCACTTCTCAGGACAGCCAGGTTGCCTTCTGAGCTTTTCAACAAGAAGAACAAGCCCATAATTATAAGAATAGGTAAGCCCATTCCGGTAAAAGATCAGGCAAACTTTAAAGATATAGCCAGGTACGGTCGTTATCTTAGGGCCAAGACCTATTCACTGGGTTCATCGCTTGAGGTAAGGAAATTCTATTTCAAGTTTTTCAATCCGAGAACCACCAGGGTAGAGCCGGTGGTCAATCCAATACCTGACAAGGTGCTTACAGATGAGTTCAATCGCATACGCTCTGACTTTGAATTGTTTACAACAAAGAACTATGCAGTCATCTGTGCCCCCACCCATGCTATTCCGAATATCTTCAATGAAATAGGGCGGTTAAGGGAGGTCACCTTCAGGATGGTAGGTGAGGGTACCGGCAAGAGTATAGATGTCGATGAATATGACTTATACTATCATCACCTTGTAATTTGGGATACTGATGATAACAAGATAGTTGGAGCCTACCGCATAGGCAAGGGAAAGGAGATCATCAACCTTTACGGGGTAAAGGGTTTCTATATAAACTCACTGTTCAGGATGAAGAAGGGCTTTACCCCAGTCTTATCTGATTCACTTGAGCTTGGTCGCTCATTCATCACGGCTGACTATCAGAGAAAGCCTCTGCCTCTTTTCCTGCTCTGGAAAGGGATTATGTACTTCCTCCTGAAGAATGCCGAATACCGTTATCTTATCGGGCCTGTAAGCATCAGCAACGACATGTCGAAGCTTTCGAAGAGTCTGATTGTTCATTTTGTGCGCACAAATTTCTACAATTCAGAGATGGCCAGGTTCATCACTCCCAGAAAGGATTTTATTCTTAAACCCGACAAGGTAGTTGACAGGGAGATTATTGTTGACAACTCTGAGATGGATATCAACAAGCTTGAGAGGAATCTGAGGGATATTGAACCGGGGTACAGGCTTCCGGTATTGTTGAAGAAGTATATAGAACTTAATGCCAGCATTATAGGGTTCAACATCGATCCAAAATTCAACAACTGCCTTGATGGTCTGATAGTGCTGGACCTTTACGAGGTGCCGCCCGATTTCATCAGGGCCCTCTCCAAAGAGTTCAATGACTCCTCTGTTCTGGAGAGATTCGGGTTTAAATAATGGCTTTACCGGATACCGGATACCGGATACCGGATACCGGATACCGTTTTAAAACAAAAAGGGCCGCTCCAATTAAGGAACGGCCCCTGATGTAAAGTCGGCGAC
>CAYUOS010000125.1:0-9578 GCA_964446435.1 uncultured Rikenellaceae bacterium
GCTACCGTAATCTCAGATGTCGACTCAATGTTGCTTTCATTCATGGCCCTGTCGCGAATAAAGAAATCGTACATGATTGTGTCGCCGGTCTGATAGAAGTTATAAAGTATTGTAACGGTTATCTCCCCCTTTAGTATCTTGTTCTGACCAAGCCTCTCAAGGAAGGGAATGCGATATGGCGACGGGTAGAGCGGATCGGAAGCCTGGGCCGGCAACATCACTCCCTCAGTCTTGCGATAGAGGTTGAGGAAAAGGTTATATGACTCTGTTGTACCTGAGCTCAGTCCGATGTCTCCATCTCCATCCTCAAAGTAAAAAGTCAGTTTGCCTGCCTTGGCATTATTGCCGAGAATGTCAGTAGTGTCGCTTATTGAGAAGCTTCTGAACTCAATCCTTGGCTCAGGCGGAAGCTTCTCAATCTCCAGGCAGCCTGAAATAATCAGCACCGCTGCCGATGCTGTAAATAGTGATATTGTCTTCGTTGATATCATAGCCGGTCACTTTTATTGATAACAATTGTCACAGGCAATTATTATTTCTTGCGGAAGTAAATATTCACAGGCGTCCCTGAGAAATCATACCTCTCCCTGAGTTGGTTTTCAATATATCTTTTATACGGGTCCTTTACATACTGAGGCAGATTGCAGAAAAGGGCAAATGCCGGGTAATACAGGGGGAGCTGTGTTATGTATTTTATCTTCACATACTTACCCTTGATTGCAGGTGGTGGGTTTTTGCCGATGATACCGGCCATTACCTCATTCAGTTCTGATGTCGGTATTTTCCTCTGACGATTGGCATTGACCCGTGAAATTGTGTCAAGCACATTGAATATCCTCTGCTTTTCGGTTGCAGAGATAAACAAGACAGGATAATCGGTGAAGGGAGCTGTCTTCTGTTTGAGCATCCTTTCGAAATCCCTTGCAGTGTTTGATTCCTTCTTTATCAGGTCCCATTTGTTCACCAGCACTATAAGCCCCTTGTTGTTCCTCAGTATCAGCGTCAGTATATTCATGTCCTGCGACTCAAGTCCCCTTGTCGCATCAAGCATCAGCAGCGAGACGTCAGAATTCTCGATTGCCCTTACTGATCTTAGTATGGAATAGAACTCGAGGTCTTCATTAATTTTGGTCTTTCTCCTGAGGCCTGCAGTATCTATCAACAGGAATGCGTGGTTGAACTTGTTGTATTTAATGTATATGGAATCGCGCGTGGTGCCTGCAATAGGGGTTACGATGTTTCTTGTCTCTCCCAGCATGGAGTTTACAAGTGATGACTTGCCAACGTTTGGTCTTCCCACAACGGCAATTGCCGGTAGATTCTCTTCCGGTTTTCCCTCACTTTCGGGAAGTCTTTTGACAACCTCATCGAGGAGATCGCCTGTACCTGAGCCGTTTGCAGAACTGATTGCGAAGTATTCTCCAAGGCCCAGTGCGTAGAATTCAGTTGCGGAAAAAAGTCTTTCAGGATTATCAGTCTTGTTGACGACGAGAATTGTCTCTTTTTCCGACCTGCGCAGCAGTTCAGCCACACCGGTATCAAGATCGGTTATTCCATCGATGGCATCGGTAAGAAAGAGGATAACATCTGATTCCTCGATAGCCAGTTTAACCTGCTTGTTTATCTCCTCTTCAAATATATCATCAGAGTTTTCAACGTATCCGCCGGTGTCAATAACGGAAAACTCAACACCGTTCCACTCGGCCATTCCGTAATTCCGGTCCCTGGTTACGCCGCTCTCCTCATCAACAATAGCTTCACGGCTTTCGGTCAATCTGTTGAAAAGGGTCGACTTACCCACATTTGGTCTACCCACTATTGCTACAATTCTGCTCATCTGATTCTCATGCTTTTTTACTGGTATCCAAACTGCTTAAGTAACCTGTGTTTCTCCCGCCAGTTTTCCGACACCTTCACCCTTAGAGAGAGAAAAACCTTCTTCCCAAGAAAATCCTCCAGCCCTCTCCTGGCCATTGTCCCGGTCTTTTTAAGCATCGCACCGCGATGCCCTATGATGATACCTTTCTGTGTCTCCCTCTCAACATGTATCAGAGCTGAAATGCTAATCATATCATCAGTTTCTGTATATGATTCAACCTCGACCTCAACAGAGTATGGAATCTCTTTTCGATAATTCAGAAGCATCTTCTCCCTTATTATCTCGGAGGCAAAAAACCTTTCGAACCGGTCAGACAGCTGGTCCTCGGGGAAGAACGGTTCTCCCGGTGGCAACCTTTCAATTATCAGTTCAAGAAGGGGCTGAAGGTTAAAATCATGTTTTGCCGAAACGGGTATAACTATTGCCCCGGGAACGATCCTTCTCCATTTTTCAAGTATTGCCTCAACTATTGACTGTGAAGAAAGGTCAACCTTGTTAACTGCAACAATCTTTGGGACATCACAATTCGCGATGTTTGAAAAAAGCTCATCCGAATCGAGGGTGTCATCTTCGGGTGTGGTCACAAGTATCAGCACATCTGCATCTTCGAGTACAGAAACTGCTGATCTGAGCATTGATTCCTGAAGCTTGTACTTCGGCTTGAGAATCCCCGGCGTATCGGAAAAGACTATCTGGTAATCATTTCCGTTCAGTATGCCCAGAATCCGGTGCCTGGTTGTCTGAGCCTTTGATGTGACGATCGAGAGGTTGTGCCCGATAAGGGCATTCATCAAAGTCGATTTTCCTACATTCGGATTGCCGAGAATATTTACAAAGCCCGATTTGAAATTGTCCTGGTTCATTTTGTCATTCCTCTTTTCAGCATTGCTATCTCAGCATCTGTCAGGAACCTCCACTTTCCTCTTGGGAGATTCTTCTTTGTCAGCCCTGCAAAATAGACCCTGTCGAGTTTTTTTACCTTATAATTCATCGTTTCGAACATTCTCCTTACCACCCTGTTCTGTCCCGAATGCAGCTCCATGCCCACTTGTGTCTTGTCTTCCGCATCAGGCCATGCGACACTGTCGGCAGCTACAATCTCTTCATCAATCTCTATTCCTTCAGTCAGCCTGAGCATGTCGTTTCTTGTAAGGTCCTTGTCGAGCCAGATATGGTAAATCTTTTTTCTCCTGTACCTTGGATGGGTAAGCTTCCCTGCCAGATCGCCATCATTGGTCAGCAGCAGTAAGCCTGTAGTATCCTTGTCGAGCCGTCCGACCGGATATATTCTTTCATTGCAGGCATTCCGCACCAGGTCAAGAACAGTCTTGTCAGCGTGAGGGTCGGAAACAGTTGTAACATATCCTTTTGGCTTATTGAGAAGGACATAAACCAGCGATTCGGCACTAAGTCTTTTTCCCTTGTGCCTGACATCGTCATCCTTCGACACCTTGGTTCCAAGCTCCCTTACTACCTTGCCGTTGACTGTTATGTCTCCCCTGGTGATTATCTCATCAGCTTCACGCCTTGAGCATACTCCGCTCAGCGCAATGAAACGGTTAAGTCTGATAAGGGGTTCCTTTTCAACCTGGGTCTTTTTCCCGGTACTCTTCTTCCTTGTGTTTGTTGGTTGCTGTCTTGCAGCCATATATGATTCCGTTTTTTTGTCTGCAAAGGTACAATTTATTGCTGAGAATCAGGGAATGGCTTTTTTTTCGCAACTTTGCCATGTTTAAAACGACATTCGATGACCCTTATTAAATCAATTTCAGGGATTCGGGGAACCATTGGCGGTCTGCCCGGAGATAATCTTACACCTGTTGATGTGATACGATTTGCCTCAGCGTACGGAGCATGGCTCAGGCATCGCAACAATGGCAGAAGAATAAGGGTCGTCACCGGCCGTGATGCGCGGATATCGGGACCTGTAGTCGCATCACTGGTTAATTCGGCCCTGGTATCTCTCGGCATTGATGTTACTGACATCGGACTGGCGTCGACACCGACAGTAGAAGTTGCCGTCACCGGCCTGAAGGCAGAGGGCGGAATAGTCATTACAGCCAGCCATAATCCCGGAGAATGGAATGCACTGAAGTTGCTTAACGAAAGGGGAGAGTTCCTGAGCGCTGCTGACGGACAGGAGATACTGGCTATTGCCGAAGGTGAGGCGTACGAATACTGCTCAGTAGGGGAAATCGGACAGATTGTGGTTGACGACAGTTGGAACCGAAAGCATGTTGAGATGGTGGCAGCCCATCCGATGGTTGACTGTGAGGCAATAAAGAGGGCGGGACTTGTGGTTGCCCTCGATTGCGTTAACTCAGTTGGGGGACTGATAATGCCGATGTTGCTTGAAGAGCTTGGGGTGAAGAGGGTTATTCAGCTATACTGTGAGCCCACAGGCCTCTTCCCGCATAATCCTGAGCCGCTTCCCGCGCACCTGGTGAATCTCTCTGAGGCTGTTGCAGAGGGTGGGGCAGATGTTGGCCTTGCCGTTGATCCTGACGTTGACAGGCTGGCAATAATATGTGAGGATGGTAGCATGTTTGGAGAGGAATACACCCTGGTGGCAGTGGCCGATTATATTCTGGGAAAAACCGCAGGCAATACGGTTTCAAATATGTCATCATCACGGGCGCTTCGCGATGTGACTGAAAACCATGGTGGTAAATACTATTCTTCACCGGTGGGCGAGGTAAATGTAGTTGAGGAGATGAAAAAGAGGAAGGCGGTAATTGGCGGTGAAGGGAATGGGGGTGTTATTTTACCCGATTTTCACTATGGAAGGGATGCAGTGGCCGGAGCGGCACTATTTCTTTCACATCTGGCGAGGCACGGGTCATCCTGTACTGAACTGAGGAAACTATATCCAACCTATGAGATGGTGAAGAGCAAAATGACACTCAGGCCTGATCAGAGACTTGAAGATGTGTTTGAACTTCTCTCCGATTACTATAAGGGAAGTGAGATTGATTTCCGCGACGGTATGAAGATCGAAAATGAAAAAGGTTGGGTCCACCTGAGGGCGTCAAACACTGAGCCGATTATAAGGATTTACAGTGAATCAAAGACAAGATCAGCCGCAGAGGGTCTTGTGTCAGATGTAATCACCCTTGTTAAAAAAACATAAATCAAAGATAGCCTCAGGTTCGGCCGGAATAAACCTGAGACCCTCACTGTCTATAGCTATAGCGCTGAACATATCAGGGTTAAAGTTTGTTAAAGATGTGTTAATGAGAATGAAAGAGAGCTATTTTTTGAATACTTTCGTTGTCTGATATTTGTAGGTAAATTTAATAAAAAGGATAGGATCGATGAAAAAAACAGTAATTATTACTGCGATTGTGGCGGTTGTTGTTATACTTATTTTGGTGATTATAAACAGGGTAAGCAACAAGGAGGACCTTACCGTGCTATATTCTGAAGTACGTAGGGGTAATTTTGAGATACTGGTTACGGTAACAGGGGAATTGCAAGCCGAGAACTCAACAGAGATCAGAGGACCTGAGCTTTTGGGTGGCAGAAACATGCGTATTACAGATATTCAGATACAGGACCTGGTACCTGAGGGTACCATTGTAAGGACAGGTGACTATGTTGCAACGCTTGACAGGACCAACATGGACAATTCACTTAAGGATGAGCTCGACAGGCTTGAAACCATGGAAAATAACTATAAAATGAAGGTTCTCGATACGACACTCTCCCTTGGTGATTTCCGTGACAATCTCAGGAACCTGAAGTTCAACATGGAAGAGGCTGAGATCACCCTTGAGCAGTCGAAGTATGAACCACCTACCACAATAAGGCAGAATACAATAAATCTCGAGAAAGTGACCAGACAGTATGAACAGTCGCTTAAGAGCTATGAACTCAGGATTCAGCAGACAAGGGCTGAGATGAGGAGGATTGAGCTTGAGCTGCAGCGTCAGAGAGACAGGATCAGTGAGATGAGACAGCTTCTCGACCAGTTTATAGTACGTGCGCCGGCTCCCGGGATGGTGATCTACAAAAGGGAGTGGGGTGGTAACAAGAGGAAGGTTGGTTCCAATATAAGGCCCAATGATCCTGTAGTAGCGACATTGCCCGATCTTTCATCAATGATCTCCAGAACCTATGTCAATGAGATTGATATAAGTAAGGTTAAGACAGGCCAGGAGGTGCGGCTATCAGTGGACGCCTTCCCCGAAAGGTCATTTACCGGCTCGGTAATCAGTGTGGCGAACATCGGCGAACAGCTGCCAAATACTGATGCGAAGGTATTTGAGGTAATAGTCAAGCTTGACAATACCGATCCCATACTTCGTCCGTCGATGACAACCGGAAATCAGATCATTACAAGCTCATTTGAGGATGTTGTTTTTATACCTCTCGAGAGTGTATATGCAACTGCTGACAGTGTTCCGTATGTATATACCCGTGATGGCAGGAAGCAGATTGTGCTACTGGGTGACTCAAATGAAGATCAGATAATCGTTGAAGACGGACTGAAACCGGGTGAGACGATTTTCCTGCTCCAGCCAGCAAATCCCGACAGCTTCAGGCTTTCCGGAGAGGAACTGATCTCAGTTATTAAGGAACGCGAGCGACTGAAGAGAGAGGAAGCAGAGCGCCTAAGGAGAGAGAGCCAGCAGAACAGGCAGCAGAATGGTAACAGGATGCAGTTCTCTCCTGAGCAGATGGAGAGAATGATGCAGATGAGGGGAAGCCGTGAGGGAGGACAACAGGGTGCCGGCGGCCAGAATACCCGTCCGACAGGCCAGACTGATAGAAATTAACCCGATCGACAGATCATTTTATTACTGAAAGAATGTTCAAAAGGTATTTTCACGATATAGTGATAGCTGTTGAGTCTATTATCTCAAACAAGCTCAAGTCTGTACTTACTGCGCTGGGTATTATATTTGGTGTAGCGGCAGTGATCAGCATGCTGGCGATTGGCAAAGGGGCTCAGCAGGAGATTCTTGACCAGATAAAGATGGTGGGAGTAAACAACATACTCGTCAGTCCCATCATTGAGGAGAAATCAGAGTCGTCAGACAATGGGGGGCAGCAACAGAACAAGTTCTCAAGAGGCCTGACAATTCTTGATGTCGAGGCGATACGCGAAAACGTACCCTCAGTACAGAGAATTAGTCCTGAAATCGCATACAACAGCAATGTTGTTCTGAACGGAATCAGATATTCGGCCAAGCTTGTGGGGGTAACCAATGACTATTTCGGCCTATACAATCTTCCCCTTCAGACAGGCGTGTTCTTCAATGATTATCAGGAGTTTCACGGAATCCAGGTATGCATCATTGGAGCTAATATAAGGTCGAAATTCTTTAGCAAGGTAGACCCCATTGGCCAGTACATTAAGTTTGATGGCATCTGGCTGAAGATAATCGGAGTGCTTGAGAAGACTAATGTTAGTCTTACAGGATTTGAGGATGCAGGTATAAATGTATACAATGACAATATATACATCCCTGTGAAGACAATGCTGTTGCGCTACCAAAACAGGGCGCTGGCGCAGACACGACCAATGACCAATGTTGGCAATTTCAGGGGTATGGGGGGAATGGGCCGCATGATGGTTACATTAAGCCAGGCATCGGGTTCAGGTTCCACCAATTACCACCAGCTTGACCGTATAGTTGTTCAGGTAAGGGAGACAGAACAACTGAATCCGACAACAGAATTGCTGAGCCGTATGCTTTTAAGGAGGCACATGGGAGTCAAGGATTTTGAGATTACCGTACCGGAACTGCTGCTGAAGCAGCAACAAAGGACGAAAGACATATTCAACATTGTGCTTGGAGCGATTGCAAGTATCTCACTGGTTGTGGGAGGAATAGGTATCATGAATATCATGTTTGCCTCGGTGATGGAGAGGATCAAGGAGATTGGCACCAGGATGGCTATCGGGGCCAAAAAAATGGATATAGTTGTTCAGTTTCTTTCAGAGGCTGTGCTGATAAGCGTTACAGGAGGGTTTATCGGAGTAATCCTGGGTGTAATTTTGTCGATGCTGATACAAAGAATAGCTGACATTAATACTATAGTAACCCCATTTTCAGTTATTGTAGCATTCGGAGTCTCTGCTGCCGTGGGTGTTATTTTCGGATACAGCCCGGCAAAGAGGGCGTCTGAACGTGATCCTATTGAGTCATTGAGATATGAATAGAACAACAATACTGGAAACTGCAAATACTGAATTTCACATGAAACACGCTGCAACAACCCTGGTCGCAACAATTTGCATACTTTTTTCATCATTTGTAAATGCCCAGGAGGTCAAGAGATTTACCCTTGATGAGGTAATCAGGCTTGCTGAAGAACAATCGCCGAACGCCCTGATATCGAAGCATAGATTCAGGTCGAGCTATTGGCGTTACCGCTCATTCGAGGCCGAGTTCCGTCCTTCACTTTCATTGACCGGAACAGTTATCGACTACAACCGTACCTTCAACGAACAGTATATAAATGGTCAGTATGAGTTTGTTGAAAGGAACACGAACAACACAAGTCTTGCTATGCAGCTTTCCCAGAACATCGGTCTTACAGGAGGAAGGATTTTTATAAGTTCTGACCTTACCCGCTTCGATGTGCTCGGGCAAAATGCAAAAACTCAGTATATCACCTCACCGGTAAGTATTAACATTACCCAGCCAGTGTTCGGGTATAACTCGCTGAAGTGGCAGAAGAAAATTGAGCCTGTAAGATATGAGCAGGCACAGAAGAGATACATAAGTGACATCGTGAATGTTCATTCACAGGCAGTGAACCTCTTCTTCAGCCTGGCACTCGCGCAGATCAACCAGGAGATTGCGGAAATGAACTATTTCAACTCCGACACTCTCTTCAGGATAGCGACAGGTCGGTTCAACCTGGGTACCATAGCCGAAGATGAACTTCTTAATATGGAGCTTCAGTGGCTCAATGCAGGAACCGCACGGAACGAGGCAAAACTCGACCTCGACGACAGGGAGCTAAGGCTTAGGTCTTTCCTGGGTTTCAATGAGAATGTAAGGATTGAACTGATCATCCCTGAACAGATACCGGAGATACAGCTTGATGTTGAAAAAGTGCTTGAGCTGGCAATGGAGAATAATCCGACTATACTGCAGCAACAGCTCAGTCTCTTTGAGGCGCAGAGTGCAGTCGCTCAGGCCAGGGCCTCGCGGGGGATAAACAATGCCAACCTGATTCTGAGCTATGGTATGCGCCAAAGCAATGATGAGCTCAGGTATGCCTATGCCGATCCTATTCCCCAGCAGAGGGTACGGCTCGGCATTACCGTGCCTATTATCGACTGGGGTCTGGCCAAGGGGAGATTGAAAATGGCACAGTCAAGCGAGGAGCTGACAAGGGTTCAGGTAGAGCAGACACTTACCGATTTTGCCCAGAGTCTGATGCTTGACGTACAGAAATTCAATCTACAGGCTAACCAGATACGCATAGCCCAGAAATCTGACGAGATAGCCATGCGCAGATTTGAGGTCACAAAGCAGCGGTTCCTGATTGGACGAATCGATGTGCTTGAACTCAATGACGCTGACAGAAGAAAGGACCAGAACCGAAGGGACTATATCAATTCCCTGAGGAACTACTGGATATTCTATTATAATATGCGTTCACTTGCCCTCTATGACTTCGAGAATGACAGGCCGCTTTCAGCCGACTTTGACAGGTTGGTAAGATAAGGGCGTAAAGG
>CAYUOS010000126.1:0-9528 GCA_964446435.1 uncultured Rikenellaceae bacterium
AGGGGAGGTAAGCACCCTCACAGCACTGGGGTTCACTGCCCGGAAGGTTCAAATCCTTCTCCTGGGCGAGGCTTTCCTGCCGCTTGTGGCCGGAGCCATAGCAGGTGTGGCAGCGGGTGTTGCAGTCAATATACTCATCATCTCAGCCCTTAATTCGGTGTGGATAGATGCCGTTCAGACCGACACGCTGCGGCATTTCACAGGTATCGTTCCGCTTGGTGTCGGCTTGCTGGCAACAATTACGCTTGCCCTGGGTGCCGTCTGGTTAAGATTGCGAAGCTTCCTTCGGAAGACAGGTATATCTGTCAGGTACAGAAGTGTCCCCGGCGGAAAGATATTTGCCATCCTTCTGCCCTTTGTTACCATACTCACCCTGCTACCCTTTCTGCTTCTTCTGTTTACAGACATGGATGAGGTAATGCTCTATTTTGCAGGGGGAAGCATGTTGCTGGTACTGATGCTGATGCTGATGCGCTACCTGCTGACGCGAAGGGTTAAGCGAACCATTAAATTAGTGAGCCCCTCATTTCACCTCCTGTCTTGGCGATACTTCTCTTTTCACCCCGGACGGGCAGTGAGTCCTGTGCTGTTCATAGCCGCAGGGCTGTTCATTGTCATCTCCACCGGTGCCAACAGGCGTGATTTTGACCGCGACATGCTGCGGCGCGATTCGGGAACAGGCGGGTTCACACACTGGATATCGACAACTATACCGTTCATGGGCAACCTTAACAACCCCGTTACTATGAGGGAAAGCGGTCTGGAAATCCCTGAAGGGGAAGCCTGGTTCATGCATTGCCTGAAGGTGAGCGGTGATGACGCCAGCTGCCTCAACCTCAATCATATAACCTCTCCACATATTCTTGGGGTCGATGCCGCTGAAATGGTCAGCAGAGGTTCATTCTCCTTTGCATCGGTAATGAAAGGGATAACCCGGGGAAATCCATGGGAGGCGCTGCCGTTGAAGGCCGGAGAGAATGCAATTTACGGTTTCCTCGATCAGACGGTTTTACAGTGGGGTATGAAGCTGAAGCCCGGCGATACCGTTACCGTGAGGTCAGAGTCGGGACAACCCTTGCATATCATCATTGCCGGTGGATTCAGGACATCGGTATTCCAGGGATACCTGGTTATCGACAGGTCGCATTTCACCCGCTGGTTCCCGTCTGTGGCCGGAAGCAATATAATACTGATGGAGATGAATTTCCCCGATGCAGCACAGGGAACAGAGCGCTGGGCAAAAAGAACCACTGCTATAAATCGAAAAATGGAAGCCGGGACGGGAACATTCCCTGAAAAAACAACGGAATCAGCCCCGCCTGCCAACTCCGGAATCACCCTCTCAGAACCCATGGAATCAGCCCCGATAGTCGACCCGCAAATCACTCCGGAAGAAATCCTCGCAGCGAAACCGGAAGAAATCCCTGCAGTGAAACCGGAAGAAATCCTCGCAGCGAAACTGGAAGAAATTCTCGCAGTGAAACCGGAAGAAATCCCTGCAGCGAAACCGGAAAAAATCCTCGCAGCGAAACTGGAAGCAACCCTGGAACCCTACGGAGCCATAGTTGAGACCACCCCCTCGAGACTGGAGTCATTCAACAGGGTGACCAACACATACCTTTCGGTTTTTGTGGTGCTTGGCGGACTGGGTATGATACTCGGTGTGACAGGACTGGGCCTCAACCTGGCCCGTAATATACGTTCCCGGCGTAAAGAGTATGCCCTGCTGGGTGCCACAGGATTTACAACACACCGGATAAGGCGTGTGCTGCTGGCCGAGAATCTGCTGATACTGGTAGCAGGGGTTATGGCAGGCGCGGTTCCTGCAATTATTGCAACGCTGCCATCACTTGCAACAGGCAACGGACTGCCATATAGCATTCTGGCAATACTTCTGCTGCTTATGATCGCGGCAGGTGTGGTATCGACAGTTGTTTCCTTGCGGGGGCTGAGGAGTGTCAACCCCGGCCGCTACTGATCATTTTCCGACGGCTATCAGTTTGTCGACAGTCCGGAAGTATATTATCCCGTCTGTAATTGAGGGTGCCGTCATCGAGATGCCCCCAAGTTCGCTGGTTTCAAGCAGTTCAAATACCGGTCCGGCTTTAACGGTGTAAACGGTTCCTTCGTCATCGATAATGAAAATCCTGCCGTCACTTGCCACGGGCGAAGCTGTAAAGCTTCTTGCCTGTCCCAGCTTTTCACGATAAATTTCGACCCCTGTAAGTGGGTCAACAACCTGTAATGTACCGTTCCAGCCAAGGTTATAGAGGCAGTTCTGGTAGAGCAGAAGGGTTTGCATATACGAACCGCCGCGAAGGATCGCCCAGGGAATATGATTTCCCGAGGTAGCGCCGTCGCCAAGGGTAATATCGCCTGTGGCGGCCTTGCTTACCGCATAGATGGGAGATACACGGCCGTGCGAACTGTTGAAGTAAATATGCTCCCCGCCGATAACCGGTGTCGGGATGGGAAGGTCGCCGCCTCCTGCCATGCGCCACACCTCATCTCCGGTAATGAAATCGTAGCCGCCGCGGTGCTTGTAGCCGTTCAGGACAACAATGTCGCGACCGTTATGGGTGTATATATTGGGTGTTGACCACCCCGGCCACTCATCGCGGTCTTTGCGCCAGAGCTCCTTACCCGATTTTGCATCGTAAGCTGCCACAAATGAGCCATTCATAATGTCAACCTGAACTATTACCACCCCTTTATGCAATATGGGGGAACTAGCAAATTCCCACTCGGCCGAACGAGCGGAGAAAAACACCGACTCAAGCCTTCCGAAATCCTTATTCCACAGGAGGTTGCCGTCCTTATCATAACAGTAGAGCCCCTCCGAACCAAAGAATGCTACGGCATAATTGCCATCAGTGGCAATGGTACTGTTGGCATGTGATGATTTTGAGTGCCGCTTCATTTCGGGAACGCCGGTGTGGGCAAGCTTCTCCCAGATTATCCGGCCGGTGTTCTTGTCGATACAGTAAACCCGCCATTCGTGTTCCGATTTATCATCGACCGATGCAATATCGCCGAATATACCCGGTTTGAGTCCGGTGTCATCGCTCTTGCTTATTGCCGTTGTAATGTAGAGCCTGTCACCCCACACCGCAGGACTGGAGAGTCCCAGCCCGGGAATATCCAGGGTCCATCTGATGTTGCGGCCCGTCTCCAGGTCGAACGACCCGGGAATTGATGCATTATCGAGCACCCCCGAAGCATTATACCCCCTGAACATGGGCCACTGACGTTCAGCATCAACCTGTTGACCCTGGCCTGTTGCAGTCAAAGTCATCAGCCCGGCAATAATAAAGGGAAAGATAGTTTTCATAATCTGCCTCTTTTGTTTGGGATGAAGATAATAAAATTGAGCTGATTGAAATCCTGCAAAACGAGCCAAACTAAAAAACGGGAGGGTTATGATCCGCAGAGCCCCCGCTATTCGTCATGCAGGTCAGGTAAAAAATGGTAAGCCGGTTACAAGTTTTTAACCACACTGGTAATAAATTGTCAATTCATTAGCTGGACACCCCCAAAGCCATCATTTTTTTACTGTTTGAAAGAAAGTTTTTACAGTTTGAAATGAATTTCTTCCTAAAATTTTCTTGCAGTTTTTGGAGAAAGTTTTATTTTTATAAAACGAAAACCCTGTTTTCGAACTGCACTACACACACACAAACTATACAGCAGACTGACAGACTTTTTAGCAATGGTGCTATTATATTGGTATATGTCAGGATTAAACCACATAACTGTTTCGATTCATCTGCATTTCCCTGTGTGTGGAAAGACCCGGCCATCTGAACGCCGGACTATTTGCCTAATTAGATTTGGAGCCGGAGGGAGCCGAAAACCTGATTGAGAAAACTGTCTCGCTGCATTGCTTCCGGGTTAAACCGGTGCTTCCTCCGGCCTCCATTTATTTGCTTCCCACCATATATTTACCGTACTTTACAGCATGGCACACAATAAGAAAAAGCAGAAAGGCCAGCAAAACGACAGGCTCATGAATGAGATTCTTGACCTTCTGGCTAAAAATCCGAAACAGGATCTTAACTACAAACAGCTATCCCACCAGTTGGGTATCGACAAAAACTCCCGCAGGATGCAGGTACGCAATGCCCTTGCCTCTCTTACGGCACAGGGACGCATTGCAGAGACGCGCCGCGGTTCCTTCAGAATCAAGGCAGGCAGTGGCGGAACACTTACGGGTACCATTGACATGACCCGGCAGGGATTCGGTTTCCTGATAACCGACGAACACGACGACGACATTTTCATATCATCCAAATATTTGCGTACCGCCCTTCATGGCGACAAGGTAAGGGTACGGCTCTTTGCCCTCCGCAGAGGGGCACGGCCTGAGGGTGAAGTGGTGGAGATTCTTGAACGCTCGCGTGACACTTTTGTAGGAACCATTGAAATTCTTCCCGCATTCGCATTCCTGATACCCGATAATAAGAATATGCCGTTCGACCTCTTCATACCGCTGCAGAACCTCAACGGCGCAAAGCAGGGACAGAAGGCTGTGGCTAAGATTGTTAGCTGGGATCCGCGGGCACGGAACCCACTCTCTGAGATTATTAAAGTACTTGGCTTCCCGGGTGAAAATGAGACCGAGATAAACGCTATCATGGCTGAATTCGGATTGCCGATGAGTTTCACCGAAGAGGTGGAAGATGCCGCATCAGGTATCCCCGTAACCATCAGCAAGGAAGAGATAGCCAGACGGCGTGACTTCAGAAAGGTGCCGACATTCACCATCGACCCGGTCGATGCGAAGGACTTCGATGATGCACTGTCGCTGAAAAAACTCGATAACGGCAACTGGGAAGTAGGTGTTCATATTGCCGACGTGACACATTACGTAAAACCCGATACGATACTCGACGCCGAAGCACGGCAGCGGGCCACATCAATATATCTGGTCGACCGCGTGGTGCCGATGCTTCCCGAAAAACTCTCAAACGAAGCCTGCTCTCTGAATCCTCACGAGGACAAGCTCACCTATGCGGCGGTGTTTGAGATGAACGATAAAGCCGAGATTTTAAATGAATGGTTTGGCCGCACGATTATCAACTCCGACAGACGGTTCTCATATGCCGAAGCACAGATGGTAATAGATACCGGCGACGGTGATATGAAGGACCAGATACTGCAGCTTCACCATCTGGCGGTGCAGCTGCGCGACAAAAGGATGAAGGCCGGAGCCTTCTCGTTCGAACGGATTGAGATTCAGTTCGATCTCGATGATAAGGGTAAACCTCTGGGTGTGAAATTCCGCGATATGGGAACCGCCAATCAGCTGATTGAGGAGTTCATGCTCCTGGCTAACAAGCGGGTGGCAGAGTTTGTATCAAAAGTGCATAAGGGAAAGACATTCGTATACCGTATCCACGACGATCCCGATCCGGAAAAGGTCAGCTCGTTCAGCCATTTCGTCAAAAGATTTGGTTACCACCTTGAAACCGATGAGAAAACACCCCTGCCAAAAGCTATGAATAAGCTTCTGCGTGAGGTTGCCGGCAAAAAGGAGCAGAACATAATCGAAACACTCGCCCTCCGTTCCATGGCCAAGGCTGTCTATTCTACTGATAATATCGGACATTATGGTCTGGGATTCAAACACTACTCCCATTTCACATCTCCCATCCGCCGGTTTCCCGATATGATGGTTCACCGCCTACTTACCGCCTACCTCGAAGGAAAGGGTTCGGAGAGTAAAGAGACATACGAAAAGTACTGTACCCATTCTTCAAAGATGGAACGCCTGGCCACGGAAGCCGAAAGAGCCTCAATCAAATACAAGCAGGTTGAGTTCATGAGCGACAAAATGGGGCAGAGCTTCGAGGGTGTTATCTCAGGCGTAACAGAATGGGGTATCTATGTTGAAATAATTGAGAACCAGTGCGAGGGGATGATACACATCCGCGAACTGGGTGATGATTTCTACGAATACGACGAGGAGAACTATTGCATCAGGGGTCGCAGTACAGGCAAGGAGTATATGCTTGGCGACAGGGTGACGGTTGAGGTGGTTAAAGCCGACCTGCAGAAAAAACAGCTCGACTACCGGCTGGTGTAAAAGAGGCTCCCGGATTCAGGGGGATTGGCTTTCTTCATCTTGCTCTTATGAAGTTCCACGATTATTTAATGTTACCTCAGCTTCACTTGTTTACGGATCTGTCGCTCTCAATGAGTTCCAGCAGACGGTCTACCGCATCATCGACAGGCACATTTTTTATAACGGCCTCGGTTCCACGGTAAATATGAACCTTGCCGTCGGCGCCGCCCACATAGCCATAATCGGCGTCGGCCATTTCGCCCGGACCGTTCACGATGCATCCCATGATGGCTATTTTCAGGCCGGTAAGGTGGCCGGTGGCGGCCTTGACCTTCCTGACCGCCTCCTGGAGATTGAAGCGGGTGCGACCACAGGTGGGGCACGAGATGTAGTCGTTGCGGGTAATCTTAATCCGTGCGGCCTGAAGGATGCCGTCAACGACCGATTTAACTGTTTCGTCGGGAAGCCTGCCGGCATTGTCTATTTCGAGTGAAGCCGCTTTGCGCGACACCAGCGCTGAGGCTGAGTCTACCGAAGCCGTTACAGCCAGGAGGTCAGGATCGTCAATGTTGTAGCTGAGCTTCAGTACCGATGTGACGGCCTCAGGTTCCCGGTACAGCTGCCTATGGGTACGATGACGGGCGGCAGCGGCAACTATCATCCGGGCAACGGGAATCTCATCCTCGGGAGGCTCGGAAAGCGAAACCCTGATGGTGTCACCTATTCCGTCGGCCAGCAGGGCTCCTATTCCCAGCGCCGACCTGATCCGTCCATCCTCGCCCTCTCCTGCCTCGGTAACCCCGAGATGTAGCGGGAACGCAAACCCCTCAGCCTTCATCCTTTCAATCAGAAGACGTGTCGATGATATCATAACCAGGCTGTTCGATGACTTCATCGACAGTACCAGGCGATTGAAATTCTCGGCATGACAAATCCTGATAAACTCCATCGCCGATTCAACCATACCTTCGGGGGTGTTCCCGAAACGGGACATTATGCGGTCGCTGAGACTTCCGTGATTCACCCCAATGCGGATAGCGGTGCCGTGTTCCCGGCAAATATTCAGCAGAGGCAGCACTCTCTGATGAATGCGCTCTGTCTCGGCAGCATATTCGGCTTCGGTATATTCAGCCTTCACGAAATTCGCCCTTTTATCGGCGTAGTTGCCCGGATTGATCCGGACTTTCTCAACAAGCCGGGCAGCGGTTTCTGCTGCGGCAGGATTGAAATGAATATCGGCTATTACAGGTATGGTAAAACCTGCTTTCCGGAGTTCATGTCTTATGTTTGCAAGGTTTTCGGCTTCCCGTACTCCCTGGGCGGTGAGACGCACATAGTCGGCCCCTGCTTCGGCAATGCGTATACACTGGGCAACCGAAGCTGCCGTGTCGTTGGTATCGGTATTTGTCATCGACTGAAGCCGCACCGGGCTACCGCCGCCAAGCGGTACTGAACCAATGAGAACTTCACCTGATCTGTACTCCATCTTTTCCAATGCTATACGTCTGTCATAGGTTCAATCCCCTACTGCCTCCCTCTCCCAGTCGGCACCGTCCTTACGGTCCTTAAGCTTTATCCCCAGCCTCGCCAGGTTGTCACGTATCTCGTCCGACTTAGCCCAGTTCTTCGTTTCCCTAGCTTCCTGCCGCAAAGCGATCAGCAGTTCTATCAACTCGCTTTCGATGGAACCGTGGGCCGTCTCACCATGGGTTTCGGGCTTGAGACCAAGTATATCAACAGCAAACAGTTTAAAGAGTTCGTTCAGCAGGTCGAGATCGCAGCTGTTCAACGATTCCTTGCCATCGGCAACGGAGTTTACTATGCGGGCGGCCTCGAAAAGACCGGAAATAACCAGCGGTGTCATCAGGTCATTGTTCATGGCCTCGTAGCACCTTGTACGTATCGATTCAACCTCAACAGTCGACTTTTCAGCCGGCTTAAGCGCGGCGGCTGTCTCCATCGCCGACATCAGCTTTTTCAGTCCCTTGCCTGCAGCCTGCAGTGCCTCATCACTGAAGTCGAGGGTGCTGCGGTAGTGTGCCTGAAGTATAAAGAAGCGGATGGTCATGGGGCTGAATGCCTGTGTGAGGAGCGGATGGTCGCCGGCAAAAAGCTGATCGAGGGTAATGAAGTTGCCCAGTGAGCGGGCCATCTTCTGACCGTTTATGGTAATCATGTTGTTATGCACCCAGTACCGCACGGTATCGTGACCCAGGGCTGCCACCGACTGGGCAATCTCGCACTCGTGATGTGGGAATTTCAGGTCCATCCCCCCTCCATGTATGTCGAACTCCTCACCCAGGTACTTCATACTCATGGCAGAACACTCGAGGTGCCAGCCGGGGAACCCTTCACTCCACTCCGAAGGCCACTTCATGAGATGCTCGGGAGAGGCTTTCTTCCAGAGGGCGAAGTCGAACGGACTCCGTTTTTCATCGGTCCCGTCCAGGGCGCGGGTATTTGACATCAACTCCTCAAGTACGCGGCCCGAAAGTTTTCCGTATTTGTATTTCTCATTGTACTTCAAAACGTCGAAATAGACCGAGCCGTTAACTTCGTACGCGTAGCCGGCTTCCAGCAGTTTTCTTGTCAGTTCCTGCTGCTCGATAATATGACCGGTAGCCCTTGGTTCCACCGAAGGAGGAAGAGTATTCAGCTGTGACATATTCCGGTGAAAGGTGTTCATGTATTTTTGTACCACCTCCATGGGTTCTATTCTTTCCTGGCGTGCCCTGCGGGTGATCTTATCCTCGCCGCTGTCATCCTCCTCGTTTTCGAGGTGGCCGACGTCGGTTATGTTGCGTACGTAGCGCACGCGGTAGCCCAGATGCGTCAGCCAGCGGTAGAGTATGTCGAAGGTTATGAAGGGACGGGCGTGGCCCAGGTGGGTATCGCTGTATACTGTCGGTCCGCAGACGTACATGCCGGCGAATGGCGGATTGAGAGGTATGAATTTCTCCTGTTTGCGGGTCATGCTGTTATACAGCTCCAGATTGTGTTCCATTACAGTTGTAAATAGTGCTTCACAAAAGTAATCAATATGATTGAAAAGGCGAGGGAGATGCCCTCAGTGGAGATGGATTTCCAATGCCGGGTATTGGTTGGGTCGGTCTTTGCAGTCTGTTTCCGGCGGGCGGGGAAAACTTTTTTCAAATATTTTGAAAAATAATTCTATTTTTTGTTCGCTAATTTATGAACTTAACTATATTTGTAGTTGAGTCTGCAATTTTGATATGGAAAGCGACACAAAATATTACAACGTTGTTTGGTTTATAGCTGTTAAACACCTATTTGCCAGACAAATACAGGCATGTTTCTTTTGCCTTAACTAACCACGTTTGGTTTGAACACGGACGGCCGCCCGGCCGAAAGCCCGGATGAACCCCTCTATCATCCGGGCATTTTTTTTTTTGGGGGGGTATTACGGAGCAGTTAATATAACCTGCATTAGTGATGTGGCCTGA
>CAYUOS010000127.1:0-8469 GCA_964446435.1 uncultured Rikenellaceae bacterium
GCACGTTGTCATGGCGTGGCCATGGCCATCCTCCGAACTGCGTTGCCCGGTAATCATGGAATGCCTGCCTTATCTCTTCATCACTGTTCATAACGAAGGGTCCGTACTGAACTACAGGCTCGCCGATCGGGATAGCCTGAAGTATAAGCAACTCGCTTTCTGAGGGACCGTTTACCACCTCTATGGGTATGTCGCTCCTCAGGCGCACCGAAACGGCATTTGAAAGTTTTGAACCGGCAATTGTTATCTCCTTGCCCCTGAAAAAGTAGACTGTGCGCTGTACATTTTCCGCAGCCGCCGGCATTGTCCATTCAGCACCCGCATCGAGCTTAACAGTAAAGATGCCGACCTCGTTGGCAGGATCAGCGGCCCAGGAATCAGGGGCCGATGGTGGTGCCACAGCTCCCTCAAGGCTTCCGGCAACAGCCTTTATTGTGGTCGTATTCCCCTGTCTGTCGTTTAGGATGACCTCAGGTATCGTCTCTCCCCATAGCATCGCGAAGTGCGGATCGACCATCTTGTTGCGTCGTGGCAGGTTAAGCCATATCTGGAAAAGCTCTACGTGATTGTCACTGTCGCTGTTAATCAGCGGAAACATCTCGCAGTGCTGAATACCCCCGCCTGCAGTCATCCACTGTACATCGCCATTGCCGTAGCGGCCTGCAGCGCCAAGTGAATCACTGTGGTCGACAAAACCGTTCCTTACTATGGTGACGGTCTCAAAACCCCGGTGGGGGTGCACCGGAAAACCGGGGATCTTGTCTCCGTGGTACATTCTCCAGCCATCTTTCACTGTAAAGTCACTGCCAATGTTCCTCCCGCGTAGCAGGGCAGGGTCGGGGCCCATCTCAGAATTGCCCTTCGGGAAGTAATCATTGTGATGGACACAGAAAATGAATGGGTCGTAGGTGTCCCAGTAAAATCCCAGGCTGCGGATTGATGTGATGGTCTCTTTCATGATTTCGGGTATCGGGTATCGGGTATCGGGTATCGGGTATCGGGTACCAGGGAATAATCAACAGTCATAAAGATAAGCAAATAAACATGAAAACAATGTTATTGCCGGCTGTAAAAGCACAGCAACTCCAGATGTAGCCTATCTTGCCCTGCTGATCTCAAAAAGTTCCCTGCCGCTTGCTATATCGATAGGAATCAGCGTAAAGCCATACTCATAATTCTGGTCAGGACTAAGCTGGTATTTTTCGAGGGGTTTTGCCCACCAGCTGTCAATACCGCCCACTCCCCGCTGGGCAAAGTCAATATTCCAGCGCACAAAATCCCGGGCTTTTACCTGGTTTATATGTCGTTGCTCTTCGTGCACCGGGCCGTAGTCATAGCCTTCACGGGTGTCGAAATCGGCTGTCAGGTAAGGCATTGCGGTCATTTCAAAGCCCGGGCGGTTATCATCGCTCAAAGCCATAAGGCCTATGCCGTGATTGTTTGTCAGTGCAGCCCATCGTACATCGGTTTTATTACCGTTTTCCTGCGGACGTTCGTAAGGCACAAGCTGATCATAGACTTTTCCTGAATAAAGATCCACAAAGGCTGAAGTTTTGCGGTCTGAGTAGTTTTCCCATGGACCTCGTCCAAACCAGGTAATGTTTTCGAACTCCTGCTTCAGGCAAAGATAGACTCCAAACCGCGGAATATCATATTTTTCCACAGGTGAGCCATGAAGGTGGTTGAGTATGTGGATATGGCCATTGCCCGCAACAGTGTAGCGGATTTCAAACCGAGAATTCACTTCTGCAAGATCCCATTTTGCATGTACTTCAACCAGATTGTCAGCCTTTCTGTCAACTCCGAAATGAATCAGTGTGGCATTGTTCATTGCTTTTTTCCAGTTTATGCCTTCGGTGTGCATGCGGCCTCCAAAGTCATTGTCGGTTACGGCGCGCCACAGATCGGGCCTTGTGCCCATTTCGTCGTGAATAAACTGGTTGCCATTCACCTCGTACCAGATTAGCATACCGGTTGCCGTATCGAAAACTATTTTCACCCTTTCGTTATTCAGGTTCAGCTTTCCGGCTCTTTGTTCACTGGCAAGTGCAGGGCCGTAATCTGGTCTGGCAATGACTCTTTCGAACCATGGCAATTCTATTTGTTCATTGGCAACAATATGTCCCGCGGGTACCATTTCGCTGGCTTTTAAGGTGCGGGCCTCAAAATGAAGGAAGTATTCGGTATCGGGTTTAAGGTCAACTCCTCTCATTGCCAGGTCAAAAACCATGCTCAAGTGGGGCCTTACTTTAATATCAGGCATCTCAAGTATCTTCACTACCTCTCCTTCGGCCTTGATAAAAGCGGTAAACTCAAACTGATCAAGACCTGTAAAGTCGTAAAGGTTCTCCACCAGTACCCTGGCCATCTCATCCTGTACCCGCAGCACCTTAAAGCGTATAGATTCCTGGGCTTTCTTAACTTCATATGTGCCCGGCTTTACACCCCTGTCGGGGAAGAGAATGCCATTGAACAGAAAGTTGCCATCTGATGGCATGCCTTCACCATAATCGCCACCAAAGGCGAATATTTCGGTTCCATCTTCAAGTTTTTTACGCACACCCTGGTCTACCCAGTCCCATATAAAACCACCCTGAAGTTGCGGGAACTTGTTGATCTGGTCCCAGTAATCCTGAAAGTTACCCGTACTGTTGCCCATGGAATGGGCATATTCTGACGGGATAAAAGGCCTGTCAAGCCGGTGCTGGCCGAACCACTCAAAGGTAGCGGGTGATGGGTATTGAGGCACAATAATATCGGTATTCCAGTCAAACTCAAGGGCATGGCGACCTCCGTATTCGGTTCGCTCATACTGTACCGGTCTTTTGCTGCGGTCGGTGGCTTTTATTGCTTTGTAACCGGCGTAGAAGTTTACGCCGTTACCTGCTTCGTTGCCCATTGACCAGATGATGACTGACGGGTGGTTCTTTGTGCGTTTTACCATTCGTACCATGCGGTCGGTATGCGATAATTCCCATTCAGCAAAGTGCGCCAGAGAGCGTTCGCCATAGAAGAGCCCGTGTGATTCTATGTTTGCCTCATCAACCACATAAAGCCCATGTTCGTCACACAACTCGTACCATCGCTCCGGGAAGGGGTAATGGCTCAGGCGAACAGCGTTGAAGTTGAACTGCTTCATCAGACGGATATCCATGAGCATGAAATCCTCAGTGAGGTACTGTCCGGTTTCGGGACTGTGCTCATGAATGTTGGCACCTTTCAGTGTGATGGGTACTCCGTTCACCAGCAGTTGTCCACGCACGATCTCGACGGTTCTGAAACCGATGCGTCCTGCAGTGCTTTCAATTACCCTGCCGCGCCTGTCTTTCAGAGTAATAACAATAGTGTATAGATTGGGATACTCAGCGCTCCATGGTTTTACACCCGGTATGGTGCCCGAGAAGGAGAGGCTGATCTGTTTTCCGCTTTCCAACCGGTATGACTCTTTACCTCCTGTTATTTTAATACCTCCGTCGAGAATCTCGTATTCTACTGATATTCTCTCACTTTTCCCCAGATCGTTTCTTACATCTACAAAAAGAGAGAGAAGTCCTGTCTCATAATTCTGGCATAGGTTTGAGATCACTTCATAGTCAGTAATGCGAATCTTTGGCTGACTATAAAGAAAAACCGACCGGTGAATGCCACTAACGCGCCAGAAGTCCTGACACTCGAGATAACTGCCATCGCTCCAGCGGTAAACCTCAACGGCAACAGTATTAGTCTCCCCGGGTTTTACATATCGTGTAATGTTAAACTCCGAAGGCAGCTTGCTCCCCTGGCTGTAGCCCACCATCTGACCGTTTATCCAGATGTAGAATGCCGATTTTACCGAGCCAAAGTGAATGAAGATTTCACTGCCGTCCCAGTTCGGAGGTAGTGCAAACTCCCGCCGGAACGAACCTACCGGATTGTAATCGTGGGGTACACGAGGTGGCTCAGGCCCGTTGCGCAGTTCAGTGATGGGCGTGCGCGGGTCGGCAAACTCATACGGCAGGTTAACATATATAGGCACATCGTAACCCTGAAATTCCCAATTCCCCGGAACATCGATCAAATCCCAGCCACTCACGTCAAAATCACTGCGGTAAAAATCAACGGGACGGCTTGCCGGGTTATGGGCCAGACTGAATCGCCACTTCCCGTCCAGAGAGATAGTCCGTTGGGTTTGGCTGCGATCAAGCGTAAGTGCCTTGTCCCTGCTGTCAAAACTGAAAAAGACTGTTCTGCCAGCCTCCTTGTTACGCTCAATAACAGCAGGATTTTCCCAGTCGGCCTGTGAATAAAGTCCGGTGCGGCTAAGCAGAAAAACAAAAAAGAATGTTAAAGATCTGATTGACAAGCTCTTCATCATAAAAAGTTTTGGGCTATTATGTTATAGATGTATATGTTGCAGCCAATATAATCCTTTTGGAATATAAAAATCATAAAAAAATGACAGTTCGATTAAATATTTTGATTCTTTGTGGGCAACTCCTTTACATAGAATTATTTTTGTGAGGAACAAAAACCGATGAAAGGCCGTACGATTATACTGATACTGCTGCTGGTGCTCGCAACAGTCATGCTATGGTTGCTTGTCAGAGAGAATCCGCAGGCATTGGCCACTTATATTGCGGAAGAGACAGGTGAGCCACCCAAACCACCACTCCTGCTGCAAATAGGATCCGTCGGTGATGCCTACCCCGCCCTTGCAGAGGGCGATTCAGTGTACACATATACCGGCTTTCACCTTGTTTACAACGAAGAATTCGAGCAGGCAGCATGGGTCGCTTATATCCTGACACGCGAAAAGGTTTTGTCAGGAACCGAGAGCAGAACCGAAAACTTCAGGGCTGACAGAGCAATATCAACCGGTTCAGCTACTCCGGGCGACTATCTGCGCAGTGGTTACGACCGTGGTCACCTGGCGCCGGCAGCTGATATGAAATGGTCGCCTGCAGCAATGAGTGAATCGTTCCTGATGAGCAATATGAGTCCGCAGACACCTGGTTTTAACAGGGGGGTCTGGAGCAGGCTCGAGGCAAAGGTGCGCGACTGGGCAGTGGAAAACGACAGCATCCTGGTAATCACCGGTCCGGTTTTTTCCGGAATTGAAGAGTTTATCGGTGCAAACAATGTCGGAGTACCGAAATACTACTACAAGATCGTAGCCGATATCTCACCTCCCGATTACAAGATCATTGCCTTCCTGCTCGGGAACAGATCGAGCACAGCCGATCTGTTCAGTTTTGCTGTCAGCGTCGATTCTGTTGAATCGGTTACCGGCCTCGATTTTTTTCATAGTCACCCTGACAGGGAGCTTATTGAATACTACGAATCGATTATCAACATTAAAGGATGGTGAGATGAAATCAAATGGAGCAGGATCTCAGTTTCCGAGGCCGCCATCGGGCCGGCTTCTGTCTGTTACCTTAATTGGATTATACTGATCAATATGCAGGAATTGAACAATTTCCATTGTTATTCAGTTCTAAACTATGGATATTTTTCGTATATTTAGGCAAACTACAGAATCATGAAGGGAATGAAACAGGAATCAAGAAGAGAGTTTCTGCAGAAGCTGATAGCTTCATCAGCAGTGATAGGACTTGCTCCTTACGTGACATCCTGCGCCGGTGGAGGCGGAGCACTTAAGGCTGGCAGAATGCCGTTGCGCCCACTCGGCAGGACCGGACATATGGTCAGCCTGTTCAGCCTGGGAGCACAGGCCACAGTAGAGATACCCGGAAAGGAGGATCTCGCGTTTCAGATAATTAACAGAGCCATTGACCTTGGCGTTAACTACATCGATACAGCTGCAGCATATGGAAGGGCTGTTGAGGGTGTGTCGCGCCAGGAGGCTATGGGAACCAGCGAAAGAAATGTCGGCCGCGTCCTCAAGGATCGCCGCAATGAGGTCTTTCTGGCTACCAAGACGCATGATCGTACCTACGACGGTTCTATGAGACTGCTGGAACAATCATTGAAAAACCTGCAAACAGATAAGATCGACCTCTGGCAGATACATAACGTGAGAATGTCTGAGATGGACAATCTCGACCGTATTTTTGCCGATGACGGAGTTCTTAAGGCCATGATAAGAGCCAGAGATGAGAAGATTATCAGGTTTATCGGATATACAGGTCATGAGGGACCCGATGTGCTCAATGAACTCAACAGACGCTTCGAATTTGATAACGTGCTGGTGGCCATCAACGCTGCCGACAAGCATCACGACCCCTTTATCGAGAAGTTCCTGCCGAATGTCGTGGCAGACAACCTGGGAATCGTCGGGATGAAAATCCCGGCACGCGACAGAATATTCGCCAATGGTGGAATAATCACAATGAAGGAGGCCATGGAGTACGTTCTGACTCTGCCTGTGAGTACCGTTGTTATAGGAATAGATACTCTCGAAGAGCTTGAGGAGAACATCGGAATAGCCAGCAATTTCAAGCCTCTCACAGCTGACCAGATGGTGGCCATTGAGGAGAAGACCAAACCCCATTACGAGGACCTTCTCTTTTTCAAGAACCTGTCAGCCTGGCCAACTGACTGGTAAACAGTAAGTACTGTTGCCGGTCTGTAAGATCCAAAACGATCAGGCCTCATGTAGAGTTTTATATTGTTAAACATCTTTCTGGCGTGCACCAAACAGCAATTTGCACCGTTATTTTGTGCAAAATTGAGTTTATATGACCCTGCTAAAGAGAGTTTTTACAATATCGCTGCTGCTGCTGGTAGCTCAATTCATCGTAGCCCAGGATGTCAGGAAGGCAATAAGTTTGTATGAATCAAGAAAATACGATGAGGCCTTTGCTGTCTTCAATTCTGTCCGGAAAGGTACCCCTGACTATGCTGAAAGCCGCTGGTACATGGGAATGATATCAAGTCAGCAACGTGATTTTTCAAAAGCAGAAGAATACACAAAACAGGCAATATCAGCCAACGGTAACCAGGCAAAATACCATCTCTCAATGGCAGCTATCCTTGGTCAGCAGGCTGCAGGTGCAAGCACCATAAGACAGGCGACTCTTGCTCCTAAAATCAAGTCACATATGGAGACTGCAGCTAAGCTTGATCCAGGTGACATGAATTCAAGGATGCTGCTGTTGCAGTTCTATACAAGGGCTCCAAAGGTGATGGGTGGCGATACCGACAAGGCCAGGAAGACTGCTGATGAGATTATGGCGATAAACAGGGCCGAGGGATACAGGGCCCATGCAACAATAGACCAGGTGGAGGAGAAGTTTACCGAGGCGGAAAGAAACTATCAGAGGGCACTGAACCTTGCCCCTGACAGCCTCAAGCACTATAATTCACTGGCCTCTTTTTATCAGTCACGCTCGAAACCTGAAGAGGCGCTGGGAGTATACGACAGGGCAATAACAAGATTTCCCTCCAACAGGAACCTGCTTCTTCAGGCCGGCCGGATAGCTTCGGGGGCGGGACCGAAGCATCACGACAAGGGAGTCAGGTACCTTAACCAGTACATTGAGAAGTCTCCCGGCCGTTCCGACAGAGGACTCGCCAATGCATACTATTATCTCGGGGTGATTGAAAGCGACAGGAACAACAAGACTAAGGCGACTGCCCACTTCAATGAGGCATTGAAAATAAATCCCGAACACCGCCAGGCGCAGCAGGCTCTGTCAGGATTGCGATAAAACCGGGTATTACTTTCCGGTTCGAATGGTTTGTATAACAGCCTCGGCTTCCTCGTATGAGACACCGGCTTCGACTATCTTGTGGCACCTGCTGCATATTACCCCATAAAGCTTGTTGCCATTCCTGGTTATCCTGCTGTCGACTATCTTCAGTTTGTGCCTTTCCGGCACAGAGACAATCTGTTGTAGACTGAGGAACTTCATCGGGGTATTCTGACTGTTATTTTGTGTCTTCGATTCACAATTGATACAAATGTAATTAAATTCTTCTAATGTAAAAACCCCGGTGGCAGTTGCATTTTTCAACAACCATGCCGCTGATTGTTGCAGCGATAGAAGATCAGCATTGAAGCTGTGATAATTACCATTCCGGTTATTGTAAGCCATTGGGGTTTCTCATCCTCAATCAGCAGCCAGCTTATGATGGCTCCGAACACAGGAATGATAAACTTGTAGAAGTTCAGTTCCGAAACCTTTACTCCCGGCCGCTGCAGCAGCACCCACCATATTGTAAAGGCGATGGCCGACATGAAACTCAGCCAGGCGAGCGAATACCAGTATCTCACAGAACCTTCTCCTGTCGGCATCGTGAATGATGGCTCGGTGGCGAGTGATATCAGCCAGATAATCACCCCTCCGGCAAACAGCGAGAATGAACTCAGGACAAACGGATTGATGGTCTTGCCATTTTTCGAGACCAGCACGTTGCTGACCGCGCTGCAAATATTTGCGCCAAGTATCAGAATAACACCCAATACTTCACCCGGCCCGCCAATATTAAGTCCCTGCCGGCCAAGGCTTACAAGTACCACCCCGCTGA
>CAYUOS010000127.1:8479-9385 GCA_964446435.1 uncultured Rikenellaceae bacterium
CAACAGTAACGATTATAATCTTGCGTGTGGTCAGGGTCTCTTCCCGTATCATAAGCGATGCCGTTACTGCAATTATCAGTGGCTGTGATCCGACAACGATGGCACCGATGGCCCCGGGAACCAGATCCATCCCAAGGTAGAAGAGGGTATAGTTAAGTACAGTCTGGAACAACATTACCAGCAGCACCAGCTTAAGGTTTTCCCTGATCATTCTGAGATAGGCTGCCGGCCTTATCGTAAACGGAAGAATCAGCAGTCCGGATATCACAAACCTTACGCCTGCAAAATGTAGTGGGGTGGAGTATTCAAGTCCTATCTTGATACCAGGGGCGGCAGTAGACCAGAGCAGGCATGCTACAATCGCCCAAATTAAAGTGTTGGCCCTGGTCTCCAAATTGAAATATTTTCCGCAAAGATGAGGAAAAAAATCATTTTCCCATCCTGTTCCAGTCCGGAGGTTCAACCCCAAGAAGATGCTTTACAAAATAGTCACGTCGTCTTCTCTCACCGTAATCACCACCGCTTGAGTGACCCATTCCGGGTACAAGCAGGTAGTCGAAGTCCTTGTTAGCCTTGATCAGTGCATTAACGAACTGTGTAGTCGATGCAGGGTCGACATTGGCGTCCATCTCCCCGTTGATCAGCAATAGCTTACCCTTGAGCCTGTGTGCATTTTCGGTGTTTGACGACTCGGCATACTCGGGACCCACCGGCCAGCCCATCCACTGTTCGTTCCACCATATCTTGTCCATTCGGTTGTCATGGCAACCGCACGAAGAGACAGCCACCTTGTAAAACTCAGGATGGAACAGCAGTGCTCCGGCAGAGTTCTGCCCGCCGGCAGAGGTCCCAAAGATACCAACCCGTTCGAGGTCCATATATGGATACTTCTTTGCTGCTTCCTTC
>CAYUOS010000128.1:0-9334 GCA_964446435.1 uncultured Rikenellaceae bacterium
CGGGGGTTACCGGCAGCTTTGCCGGAGGAGTTGTCACGATTGGCGGCACACCGACTGATTCGGGTATCTTCAATTACACTGTCACGCTTACAGGAGGTTGCGGCGTTGTTACTGCCACAGGCACGATTAATGTGGCTGCTGATAACACAATTACCCTGATATCACCGGTTGGCAGCGATAACCTTTCGGCTTGTATAAATGAATCAGCAGCCGAGATAGTGTTTGCAACAACCGGTGCTTCCGGTGCTTCCATAGTTGGGTTGCCGGCAGGAATAACGGGTACATGGGTGTCTGACACCCTGACGATAAGCGGTGTGCCATCTGAACTAGGTGTATTCCCTTACACCATAACACTGACTGGCGGGTGCGGAGTTGTTACAACAGCAGGTACCATAACAGTTCTGCCTGAAAGTACTATCACAATTACGTCAGTTGCCGGCACTGATGATCAGACTCTCTGCATGAATTCAACCCTTGAGAACATAACTTATGCAACGACGGGTGCAACAGGTGCAATGGCAACAGGCCTGCCTGCAGGTATAAGCGCCATCTGGGCTGCAAACATTGTTACAATCAGCGGCATTCCATCAGAGTCGGGAATCTTCAACTATACCGTAACTCTGACGGGAGGCTGTGGAACAGTCACAGCTACCGGTACAATAAATGTCATTCCTTCGCCGGTACTTGTTATTACCAACCCTGCCCCTGTTTGTCCACCATCCACCTTTGACCTGACAGATCCTCTGATCACCGCAGGTTCTACGCCTGGATTAATCCTGACTTACTGGACAGATGAGGCTGCCACAATTCCTTACACCACTCCGGCCACAGCTGTTGAGGGTACCTTTTATATAAAAGGGGAGACCGCTGAAGGCTGTTTTGTTGTAAGTCCGGTTACTGCAAGTTACTCTGTTCCGGCGGTGATCACGGCAGTAATTACAGATGTGAGATGCTTCGGCGAAGCAAACGGCGCAATAGATATTACCCTGACCGGAGGTTCATCACCGTTTACATTTATATGGAGCAACGGTGCAGGGACAGAAGATGTAAGCGGACTGGCTCCGGGCACCTATAATGTAATTGTAACCGATGCATTCGGTTGCATTTCCACAGAAGACTTTACAATAAGTGAACCACCTTCTGCATTAAGCGTAGCAATAAACCTGCAGACCAATGTTCTTTGCTTTGGTGCATCAACGGGCAGTGCCGTTGCAGAGGCATCAGGCGGTACTGCTCCATACAGCTATTCATGGGACACGAGCCCTGTTCAGACTACACCTGCAGCTATAGGTCTTGCAGCAGGTGTTTATACTGTTACAGTTGCCGATGCAAATGGTTGCATCACTACAGAGACTGTAACAATCACCCAGCCACCAACAGGTCTCCAGGTTATTGTCAGTGGAACGGATGCGCTTTGCTTTGGGGCATCAGATGGAACCGCGCTTGCAGCAGCTTCCGGAGGTACCGCACCATACAGTTATTCATGGAATACAACACCTGTACAGACCACCGCGGCAGCCACAGGTCTCGCAGCCGGTACCTACACGGTAACGGTTACCGATGCTGACGGCTGCATTGCTGCCAGCACAATATTGGTTTCAGAACCAATGGCCCTGATGCTTTCATCTGTCTACTCCGATGCCAGCTGTCCGGATGTAACTGACGCGACAATCGATCTTACAATTTCAGGTGGAACCGCTCCATACAGTGTTATCTGGAATGATGGAACGACAAGCGAAGACAGATCGTCGATCACAAACGGGACCTATACTGTGGTGGTTACCGATGCAAATGGCTGCAGTGCCAACCTGACGGTTACTGTTGGATTCATAGGTATTGGCTGCCTTGAGATACCCGATGTATTTACACCAAATGATGATGGCAAGAATGATGTCTGGAGGATTCGCTATATTGAACTCTATCCCGATGCTGAGCTTACGATTTTCAACAGGTGGGGAAGACGCATTTACCAGACGAAGAACATTGCTGCGAATCCATGGGATGGTAAGCTCAGGGGAAGAGCACTTCCGACTGACTCGTATCATTACATACTTGATCTGAAAGACGGATCAGCTCCGAGAACAGGTGTAATAACAATAGTCAGATAACAGAACGATATGATTCAAGATACAATGAGAACCCTTAAGTTACTGATAATTTTCCTGCTGCAATTAGCTCTGACAAATCAGATCAGGGCGCAGCAGGTTCCGATGTACAGCCAGTATATAATGAATGGATTCCTCATTAATCCGTCATATGCAGGTTCCGATGGCTATTCCACCTTTAACCTTACAGCCCGCGAACAGTGGATGGGACTCCAGAACTCCCCAAGTACCTACGCATTGAGTTTCCAGACCAGGATTCTACAGAACAGTTACATATCACGATCGACCTCAGTGAGGCACAAGGAGATGAAGCCCACAAAAGGTGGACGGGTAGGACTGGGCGGCTACTTCTTCAATGATAATAATGGGATAATACGCAGGACTGGTTTTCAGGCTGCTTATGCATATCACGTACCGATTGGCAGGGAGAATCAGCTTTCCCTTGGACTTGCAGCTACGGCCTACCAGTTTGCTCTTGATCTTAAAGGAGCGCTGCTCTTTGACCTTGATGATGACTTCCTGAATAACTATGATCAGGTTGTATACATTCCTGATTTTAACTTTGGGGCCAGCTTCACAACCCGTAACTACTATGTTGGTTTTGCAATGAGTCAGATGCTGAGAGGAGCCATTATGTTTGGTAATGAGGGTGATAATAACCGTACCGAGATGGGGCATTTCTTTCTGACCGGCGGAGCCAGGATAAGGTTACCAAATCGTGACTGGATAATTGAGCCGGCAGCATTGCTGAAGACATCTGATATGGTATTCAAGTCGATGCAGATGGATCTCACAACCAGGGTTTATTTTAAGGAAGATTACTGGGCCGGTCTCTCTTATCGTACCGGTGATGCTCTTATTATGATGACCGGGATAAAGTATGACAGGTTCTATTTTGCATACGCATTCGATTTTGCGTTAACTGATATAAGGAGTTATAGCTTCGGTTCTCACGAAATAACGCTGGTAGCCAAATTTGGTGACAGTCCGAGGCGATACAGGTGGATAAACAGATATTAGCCTTCCTGAGGAACGGAAGCTGAATAGTCTTTATATCATGGTCGATTTGACCATGAAAAGCTGCATGTGTGTGAAACATTTGATTACTAACACGGTATTGCTTGCATTTGCTTTAACGGGCTTTATCTTTCAGGCGCGAGATGAACCTGAGATTGCTTCTTTGTTTCATGCAGATGAGAGGTTTACATTCCTGTTTTACAATACTGAGAATCTGTATGATGCAATAGACGATCCGTTTACGGATGATGCGGAATTCCTGCCTGAGGGAGTTCGAAACTGGACATACTCAAGATACTACAGGAAGATTCAGTCTGTCGCAAAGGTTATTCTGTCGGCAGGAGACACTGTGCCTCCTGTATTTGTTGGTCTCTGTGAGATTGAGAACCGTGGTGTCGCAGAGTCGCTTGTCAGGATGACACCCCTGAGCCTGTACAACTATGGAATAGTTCATTTTGAGTCTAAGGATAACCGTGGAATAGATATTTGTCTTCTCTATGACAGGAATGTAGCCAATCTGGTTTATTCCCGTGCTGTATATCCGTTAACGGCTGCCGGTGATACCCTTCCGGTCAGTCGTCCGGTTCTCTATGCAAAGATGAGTATTGGAGGCAGACTACTGCACATTCTTATCAACCACTGGCCTTCCAGAAGAGGTGGGGTGATGTCAGCTTCATCTTTACGAAGAGGCCTGGCGGATTATATTGTAACATTCAGCGATTCAATTTTCAGGGCTGATGGAGAAGAATCTGCGGTAATTATTGCCGGAGACCTCAATACTACCCCGTCAAATGATGAGCTTCTGCCATTTGCAAAAGCCGGATTTGTCAACACACTGTCTGCGGAGGAGAAGAGGGGAGAAGGTACCTACAAGTACCGGGGAGTTTGGCAGATTCTTGACCATATAATCGTTTCAGAATCTATAGAAGACGGCAGGTCTTCATTCATTATTGAGGATGCCCTGATTCACTCACCGGGGTTTCTTCTGATGGATGATGCTGTTTATCCTGGTCTTAAACCATTCCCGACATTTGATGGATACCGGTATTCGGGAGGATACAGTGACCATCTGCCTGTAAAGGCTGTTTTCAGATATCAACCCTGATCAGGCTTTGTGACCGGTTTTAAACCTATTGAATCGGCGACCTTCAGCATAAACTCCCTTGCCTCCTCGTGGTTGTTTCCGATAACCCCGTCAAGTATCGCCTCCTTTATGGCCTCCTTGATGATACCCACCTCACGGGCTGGTCCGATTCCAAATGTCTCCATTATCTCAATTCCGTCAACCGGTGGCTGGAAGTTCCTCAGAGCGTCCTTCTCCTCAATCTCCAGGAGTTTATTTCTGACGAGTGAAAAGTTTGAAAGGTGTTTCCTGACCTTTTCAGGGTTTTTTGAAGTAATATCTGCTTCACAAAGAAGCATCAGGTCATCAATGTCATCTCCTGCCTCGAAGAGCAGGCGCCTGATGGCTGAGTCTGTTACCTCTTCCTGTGCCAGTGCGATCGGTCTCAGGTGTAGTTCGACAAGCTTCTGCACATATTTCATCTTTTCATTGAGAGGCAATTTCAGACGTCTGAAGATGGCAGGGACCATCCTGGCTCCAAGGAAATCATGACCATGAAATGACCATCCTGCTTCAGGGGTGAATTTCTTGGTGCGGGGTTTGGCTATGTCATGCAGCAGCGCCGCCCACCTGAGCCAGAGATCGTCACTCTTCAGACAGAGGTTGTCAAGCACTTTCAATGTGTGATAGAAATTGTCCTTATGACCCTTGCCCTCCACCATCTCCACGCCCTTGAGATCTTCAATCTCAGGCAGCAGGATGCTTAGCAGTCCGGTTTTCTCGAGGAGCCTGAATCCATAGGATGGCTTACTGCTCAGTATAATCTTATTTATTTCTGTCGATATCCTTTCTGCTGAGACTATTGAAATTCTATCACGGTTTTCCCTTATTGATTCTAAAGTGGCTGGCTCGATCGTGAAATCAAGCTGGGCGGCAAATCGTATAGCCCTAAGCATTCTTAGTGGATCATCGGAGAAGGTTGTGCCTGGCTCAAGTGGTGTTTTTATTATACCGTTTTTGAGATCATCTACCCCATTGAAAGGATCAATAAGCTCACCGTATGTGTCGCTGTTGAGGCTGACTGCAAGTGCATTGATTGTGAAATCCCTTCTGTTCTGGTCATCTTCAAGTGTGCCCGCCTCAACAACAGGTTTCCGTGAGTCTCTTCTGTAGGACTCTTTTCTGGCACCCACGAATTCTATCTCAACATCCCCGTGCCTGAACATTGCAGTTCCGAAGGTCCTGAAGATTGTAACCTTCCGGTTCCGGCCTGATGCCCTGGCAACTTTTCTGGCAATGTCGATCCCATCCCCTATAACAAGTATGTCAATATCCTTTCCTGCAGTACCAAACCCGAGCAATTTGTCACGGATGTAACCCCCGATGGCATAACCCCTGGTTCCCTCAGAATCGAGCACGGCAGTAATTGTTTTGAATATCTGATCGTCTAAAGATATGAGCATATATAGATATGACAATATGTACTTAATTCATGACAAAGTTACAATTTTGAGGTGATTTTGCGTAACTTGTAGCTTATTTAGGGCTTTGGTATAGCTATTGAGATACTGTGAACAAATGAAATGATAACAGGTTATATAAAAAAAGACATGGTAGAGCATTTGACAAAGGAGACATTTCTGACCAAGGTATTCAACTACGAGAATAACAAGGAGTGGAAATTTGAGGGTGACAAGCCCTGCATTATTGATTTTTATGCTGACTGGTGCGGCCCTTGCAAGATGGTAGCCCCGATTCTTGAGGAGTTGGCAGAGGAGTACGATGGGAAGCTTAATATTTACAAGATAGATACTGAAGCTGAGCAGGAGCTTGCGTCTGTGTTTGGTATCAGGAGCATTCCATCACTGCTGTTCGTTCCGCTGGATGGTCAGCCACAGATGGCAGCAGGAGCCCTTCCGAAGGAGACTTTCAAGAAGGCGTTTAAAGATGTTTTGGGTGTGGAGTAAAAAAAAGAAAAAAAAATCGCATAAATCTGAAATTTTATGTAACTTTTCGCAGCAATTTGCGTTTAATTAATTGAAGGTTGCATCAGAAACAGTAGTTTGTTTTCTGGACTTTAGGTTTAGGGTAATGAAGTTTGAGGCTGGTAACATGGAATGAGTTACCGGCCTCGCTTTTTTTAGTCTTCCCTGAAGATGCTTTCAATCTCTTCTTCTGTTGCCTTAAGCCTTTTCTGGCAGAATTTTATAAGTTCTGAGGCCCTCCGAACACTGTCAGACAGTTCATCGATATCCATTTCGCCTCTTTCCATTTTACCGAGTATCAAGTCTACTTCCTTAAGGGCTTCACTGAATTTCATCTCTTTCTTTGTCATGGTATTCATTTAACGGTTGGTTTTCAATTACACTGCTTTTCACTCTCCCGTCGTGAAAACGGGTGGTAATAACGTCACCCCTGGAAAGGTTCCCGGTGCTCCTCAACGACTTTCCATCTGACTCGGTTATTGTGAATCCCTTTCTGAGGATATTCACAGGGTCGGCCATAACTGCCTGTTTTTCTCTTGAACTTATATCTTCGTTTTTTCTGGCGATAATGAGCCGGCTGGCTGCTTTCAGTCTTTCTTTCAGCCTGGTTATCTGGTTTGCTCCTTCTCCGGTTAAGACTCCCGGGTTCTTTCTCAGGTGAGACAGATTTATTGCTATTCTGATGCCTGCATTTTTTATATAGACTGATGTGTTGGCTGATAATTTCATTGCAGTCTGGGATATTCTTCGCCGCAGTTGTGAGACCATCGCCGATGATGAAGGTATGATTCTCCTTGCATTTTCGGATGTAGCTGATGAATACTCTTTCAGCATCTCTCTTGTAAGCAGCTTCAGTGCATCATTCTTCTCTCTGAGACCTGTTTCGGTCTCATTCATGATATCTATCAGGAAGGTAGCAGCAGCAGTTGGGGTTTTGAGTGATTTCCATGCCACCATATCGGTTACTGACAGGTCCTTCTCGTGGCCGATACCAGTGATTACCGGAAGCGGAAACTGAGTAACATGGAATGCTATCTGGTAGTTGTCAAACCACTGCAGATCGGCAGCAGACCCGCCACCCCTGAGTATAACAACAAGGTCGAACTCATCAATCTGGTTGCAGATTTGGTCAAGAGCATTCACGATTCCCTGCTCTGTCTCGTCTCCCTGCATGGGTGAATTGAACAGCTCAGTTATGAAGCGGTAGCCCGGGTAGTTTCCTTCCAGTTGCCTGCAGAAGTCTGTATAACCAGCTGATGAGGCTGACGAAACGACAGCAATCCTTTGTGGAAGATCGGGAAAAATGAGTTCCTGATTCATGCCGAATACACCCTCTTCCTTAAGTCGCCTGATAATCTCGTTTCGGCGAATTGCCATCTCCCCAAGCGTGTATGCAGGATCGATGTCGCTGATATTCAGGCTAAGTCCGTATAGTTCGTGGTAATCTACTGTGGCCTTAAGCAGTACTTTTAAACCTGATGAAAGTGGAGTGCCGGTTGACATCTCAAACCTTGGCTTAAGCATCCGGTACCTTGCTGACCAGATTGTGGCTCTCACTCTTGCCTTTACGTTATCTGTCCTTGGATCCTTTTCAACAAGTTCAAGGTAACAATGGCCGGCGTAGTTTTCCTTAAGTTCGGCAATTTCAGCAGTAACCCAGTAGCTTGCCGGCATGGCCAGCACAATCGAATCCCTGATAAGCATCTGCAGGGCTGCAAGGGACAACCTGTCGCTCATGGTAAAGAGTATCTATTTCCAGATAGTTCCGGTTATTTCAGGGTCTGCTATCCTGCCCCTGTTCTTTTCAAGAAGGTCAAGCAAGGCGTTTTCTCTTTCAGCTACACGTGGGTCATCGAGTCTGCCCATCTTGTAAACAATTTCAATTTCGAGTTCGCCGGCTTCGGTAAATATTTTCCACGGCCCGTCTCTTACATCGTTATTATATGTGCCTATGTATTCAGGTTTCCCGTTGGCATAGAGAACCTCAAAACTACCATTCAGCTTACCGTGTTCGTAGTTTGCCTTTATGCAAAGGTTGCCCGTGACGTAGTACTGTGTCCATTCACCATGCCGTAAATCATTCTTGTAGAATAGTTTTTCGGCTATGATGCCATCCTGGTAGTATTTGACAGATGGTCCGTTCCTGAGGTCATTTGAGTAGTTCTCTTCACAAATACGGTAACCTTCGGTCTTCTGGGAAAAGAATTTCCAGATACCCTCTTTCTTTTGGTTAACGTAATTGCCTTCAGCGGCTATAAAGCCGTTGGGATGATAGAACTTAACCTTAACTTCAGGATTGTTTTCATGGTAGAACATTAATGACCTAAGAGTTCCGTCTTCATAGTATCTTTTAAACTCTCCGATGGGATTGTCATCTTTGAAGAAACCGCTATACTGAATGGCACCATTGGGGTAGTACCTTATCCAGTGACCTTGTCTTTTCCCGTTTTTGTCGGTAATGTTCAAGGTGTCGGGTTGCTGGCTCCCGGCAGTTACCGTTAATGTCGTCAGTATAACAAGAATTGTAAGTCTGATCATCTTTAAAGAGTCGGGAATTCAGATTGTAAAGGTAAAAAAAATCCCGGAATGGTCCGGGATCTTTTGGGCTCAATCTGCTATTTCACTTCCTCGAAATCAACATCGGTAACCTCGTCTCCCGGCGTTTTTGTCTGTCCCTGGTCTGTTGGTGCACCCTCAGGACCCTGTGGTTGACCCTGGGCAGCCTTGTACATCTCTTCCGATGCTGCCTGCCACGCTGTGTTCATTTCAGCCATTGCCTTGTCTATGAGGTCAACGTCATTACTCTTGTGGGCCTCCCTGAGATTGGCAAGAGAGTTCTCAATGGCCGACCTTTTATCTGCCGGGAGTTTGTCTCCGAATTCTTTGATCTGTTTCTCGGTCTGGAATATCATACTATCGGCTGCGTTGACTTTATCGACCCTCTCTTTGGCTTTCTTATCGGCTTCTTCGTTGGCCTTTGCTTCGTCACGCATCTTCCTGATCTCATCTTCTGTAAGACCCGATGATGCCTCAATCCTTATCCTCTGCTCTTTTCCTGTACCTTTGTCTTTTGCGCTCACGTTCAGGATACCATTGGCATCGATATCGAAAGTTACTTCAATTTGTGGAATACCCCTGGGAGCAGGCGGAATGCCGTCGAGATG
>CAYUOS010000129.1:0-9213 GCA_964446435.1 uncultured Rikenellaceae bacterium
CGAAATTTTCCGCTTCAATACCTTCAGCGTCCGTCAAAAGTTTATAATCCAAACGCTGCCAATGGTTTTGTTTCCGGCAGCCATGGGACGCTCACCCTGAAGTACATGAATCTCGACTGATGGCTGATTGTCTGAAGCAGTTGTGAATGTCTCTGTCTTTTTGGTCGGAATAGTGGTGTTTGACTCTATTAGCCTTGTCATTACGCCTCCCATGGTTTCAATACCCAGAGACAGTGGGGTCACATCAAGGAGCAGTACGTCCTTCACTTCACCTGTCAGCACACCTCCCTGTATTGCGGCACCTACAGCAACAACCTCATCAGGATTTACTCCTTTTGAGGGAGCCTTGCCGAAGAACTTCTCGACAACCTGCTGGATGGCAGGTATTCTTGTCGACCCCCCAACAAGAAGCACTTCGTCGATATCTGAGGTCTGAAGACCTGCATCGCTTAGTGCTTTGCGGCATGGTTCCACCACTGCCTGTATAAGTTTGTCAGCGAGCTTCTCGAAATTAGCCCTGGTAAGAGTCTTGACCAGGTGCTTTGGAATACCATCCACCGGCATTATATATGGAAGGTTGATTTCAGTCTGTGTTGAGCTTGAGAGTTCAATCTTGGCCTTCTCTGCAGCCTCCTTGAGTCTTTGCAGTGACATTGGGTCTTTTTTGAGATCGACACCCTCATCCTTCCTGAATTCATCTGCCAGCCAGTCAATAATCACCTGGTCGAAATCGTCTCCTCCAAGGTGTGTGTCACCATTGGTTGACTTTACTTCAAAAACACCATCACCGAGTTCGAGTATGGAGATGTCAAATGTACCGCCACCGAGGTCGAAGACAGCTATCTTCAGGTCCTGCGACTTTTTATCCAGTCCGTATGCCAGTGAAGCGGCAGTCGGCTCATTGATTATCCTTTTTACCTTCAGACCGGCAATCTCTCCGGCCTCCTTCGTGGCCTGCCTCTGTGAGTCGCTGAAATATGCAGGTACTGTAATGACTGCCTCAGTTACTTCCTGACCAAGGTAATCTTCGGCAGTCTTCTTCATCTTCTGAAGGACCATTGCTGATATCTCCTGTGGCGAATAGAGCCTTTCATCAACCTTGACCCTTGGGGTATTATTATCTCCCTTGATTACCTTATACGGAACCCTCCCGATCTCTTTTGTCACCTTGTCGAAGGTCTCACCCATAAATCGCTTTATTGAATAAACCGTTTTTGAGGCGTTTGTAATAGCCTGCCTTTTAGCCGGATCGCCGACTTTACGCTCGCCGTTTTCAACAAAAGCCACAATAGAGGGAGTGGTCCTTTTCCCTTCACTATTGGGAATTACTACGGGTTCGTTGCCCTCCATTACGGCAACACAAGAGTTTGTGGTTCCAAGATCGATTCCGATTATTTTGCCCATTTTATTCTTTATTTAATATTGTTACATTGAGATAATACCTCTTTTCAGCAATCATTATGCCATGGCCGGGGAAAGAGTTTAAATATGGTAAATATGACACCATGACCCGGAATCTCATGAAAGTTGACTGTCGATGTGTGACAAAAAGACAGTTGTGATTGCCACATTACATCTGATTTTAATAGTGTTGTCAGTTATATCAGATTCATTTTGTAGCTTTGCCTCATATACCAAATCTGAATTCAATGTCGGTTCATAAAACTGTCAGGAGGGTAACTACCCATGTACTCTTCGAGATGAAGCTGAGGGGGGAGAAGATAGCAATGCTTACCGGTTATGACTATTCGATGGGAAGGATTCTTGATTCCGCAGGTGTTGACATTATCCTGGTAGGTGATTCTGCCTCGAATGTTATGGCAGGCTACGAGACTACCCTTCCGATAACCCTTGACAATATGATATATCATGCCGCCTCTGTCGTAAGAGCTGTAAAAAGGGCACTGGTTGTAGTAGATCTTCCGTTCGGAACCTATCAGGGGAATTCAATGCAGGCACTTGCATCGGCCATCAGGATAATGAAGGAGACAGGTGCCCACGCTGTCAAACTGGAGGGAGGCAGGGAGATAGTTGAATCGGTTGAGAGAATACTTTCGGCCGGGATACCTGTAATGGGCCATCTGGGACTCACGCCTCAATCGATACATAAGTTTGGAACGTATGTGGTAAGGGCTCGCGACGCCGAAGAGGCAGAGCGTCTGAAAGAGGATGCAAAGAGGCTTGAAGAGAGTGGCATTTTCGCCCTGGTGCTTGAAAAGATTCCTGCAAAATTGGCGGGGGAGGTGACTTCAAGCTTAAGCATTCCTGTCATAGGAATCGGAGCAGGGCCCCAGGTCGACGGTCAGGTGCTTGTGCTTCACGATATGCTGGGTATTACACAGGAGTTTTCCCCACGGTTCCTGAGGAGGTATCATAATCTTTATGATGAAATATCTGATGCCGTCTCCACATATATAAAGGATGTAAGGTCAGGGGAGTTTCCGAACGAAAAGGAGCAGTATTAAAATCAGGGCAGAGAAGTGGAGATACTTTACGAGGACAACCATATTATAGCCGTCAACAAGCTTGGTTCTGACCTGGTTCAAGGAGACAAGACAGGTGACGAGACCCTTGACAGGAGGATAAAGGATTACCTGAAGTTAAAATACAACAAACCGGGCGACGCATTTCTGGGGGTGGTACACAGACTTGACAGGCCTGTGAGCGGGGTTGTGTTGTACGCAAAGACATCAAAGGCATTGTCACGTCTTAGTGAAATGTTCAGGGAGAAGAAGATAGCCAAGACCTACTGGGCAATAGTCAGTGAGAGTCCCCCGGCTGATGAGGGGGTACTGCTCCATTATCTGAGAAAGAACGAACAACAGAATAAATCTTATTCATGGACTCACCCTGTCAAGGGAGCTAAGGAGGCTTCACTGGGTTATCGCATTATCGGCCGGTCGCAAAGTTATTATCTCCTCGAGGTCGATCTCCATACAGGGCGCCATCACCAGATAAGGTGTCAGCTTTCAACAGTAGGTTGTCCGGTTCGGGGCGATCTGAAGTATGGTTACAAGAGGTCAAACGAGAACGGTTGCATTGACCTTCATGCCAGGCGCATATCATTCAGACATCCTGTCTCAGGCGGGCAGGTAACAATAACTGCCCCGCTTCCGGAAGGGATATTTCGTAAGCTGTTCAGTAATATAGAGTGAATAAAAAAGAGAAGAGTCCTGCGGGCGCAGGACTCTTCCGGAATTAGTACATGAAAGCCTGATTGAAATTGATTTGCTTGCTGTTGTAACCCTGTTTCTAAACCTAACCTAAAACCTAACCTAAAACCTTACACTAGCCTGGCGTTTCATTACTTTTCTTCTGCAAATATAAGGCTGATACAGACGACAGGTGGTTAACGTTCGGTTAAAACACGTTAAGGAAAAGTTAAACTTCATTTGCCGATATGGTTTAATATTACTTTTGCAATATGAACAGGAAGAGGTTTACATGGCTGATTATTATGATGGTTATATCTCTTGCCGGCATTACCGGAGTGCAGATATACTGGATAAGTAATGCCATCAGAATACGGAATGAGAACTTCGATAATTCAGTGATAAATGCTATGCATACCGCTGTAGGAAATTTCGAATCGTCGAGCCGTGTATCTTTCTTCAACCAGTTCACTCTAAGGGAGAGAAATTTCAGGGATTCGATAATTGCCGGGTCAGACTTTCTGAATTTTGGAAGGTTATCACCTGCATTAAGTGAAGGATTCAATATAAGTATATCGAGCCGGTCGGGCATGGTTATTCCTCCTTCTGTGGGACGGCAGTCAGGAGAACCTGAGGATATTCTGGTTGACAGGGTGTTTCCTGAAGGTGACTCCGTCAGCATAGTTATCACATCTCCCGGTTTCAATTCCGATAATGATTCAGCATCATTGGGTGAACCCGGAGAGCGAAGGATAGTGGTAGGGCAGCAGGATTATATCAGATGGCTTCGTGCAAGGGCCCTGGAGTTGCAGAAACTGAGCGACCAGATGATATCTGAACTGACAGACTGGGAGAGCAGGGTAGAGATAGATGACAGGCTTATACGCTATACTCTTAATAAGTATTTCAGTCTTCATGGAGTCAAGCTACCATACGAATTTGCCGTAATAAGGGGAGGCAGAATATCGGGTGGACAATATACTCAAGACCACGCAGAGGAGTTGCTTGGCAGCAATTATACTGTCAGCCTATTTCCTGGAAGGATGGTTAAGGATGATCTCAGGCTGAGTGTGGTTTTCCCGGGTAAGCATGATGTTTTTACCGGTAGTATGTCGTGGATACTGGCAAGTTCACTGCTTTTTTCCATGATTGTCCTGGCAACATTTGCTCTCAGTCTGTTTTTCATAATAAGGCAAAAGAAGATATCTGAGATGAGGTCGGATTTCATAAATAACATGACTCATGAGTTTAAAACGCCGATTGCCACTATCTCTCTGGCAGCAGACACAATTACAAACCCCAGGGTGATCAATGACGAAGCGGGAATAAAGCATTTTGTCTCGATGATTAAAAAGGAGAACAGCCGTATGAACAGGCAGGTAGAGACAATTCTCCAGATAGCATCACTAGACAGACACGATATTCAGTTCAGGTTTGGGGATGTACCCCTTCATACAGTGATTGAAAAGGCAATTGAGGTGATGGAATTCCAGATACAGCAGCGCGGCGGAGTTATAAACCTTAAGCTGGAGGCAATCGACAGTGTGATCTATGGTGATGCCGAGCACCTTTCCAATCTTATGCATAACCTTCTTGACAATGCCAACAAGTATTCACCCGAAAGGCCTGAGATAACTGTATCAACCTCAAACAGGGACAACGGGGTAGTGATATCTGTTGCCGACAAGGGTTCAGGAATGTCGAAATCAGTACAGGCAAGGGTGTTTGAGAGATTTTACAGGCAGCCTGCAGGCAATATTCATAATGTCAAGGGATTCGGTCTGGGACTTAGTTATGTAAAGTCGATTGTCGAGGCACATAAGGGAGTTATTGAGCTTACTAGTGAACCCGGGAAGGGGACCAGGTTCGATATCTATTTACCATTTAACTGGGAGGAATAATATGGCACGCAAGCAGCAAAAGATATTTCTTGTTGAGGATGACCTTAGTTTTGGTTCAGTACTCAGGTCTTACCTTGAGCTTAATGACTATTCAGTAGAATGGGTCGATGATGGCAAGAATGCTATGGAGAGATTCAGAAAGGCCTCATGGGATATCTGCATTCTTGACATAATGCTTCCGAACGTTGATGGTTTTACTATTGCAGAGGAGATACGAAAGATAAACAGCAAAGTACCTGTTATATTCCTGACGGCCAAGAAGCTTAAGGAGGATCAGCTGAAGGGGTATGGTGTGGGTGCAGATGACTATATCACAAAGCCCTTCGATACAGACATTCTTCTATGCAAGATAAAGGCAATTCTCTCAAGGGGTGAGCTGAGCCTTCCTGAGAAGGATATTTATGAGATCGGCAGGTTCATTTTCAACTCAAAGCTACGAGTATTAACCATCGGCGACAAGGAGCTGAAGATGTCGCCTAAAGAGGGCCAACTGCTTGAGATGCTTGCGCAAAATCCCAACGGGCTTATCAGCCGCGAGGTTGCCCTTAAGAAAATATGGGGTAGCGATGATTACTTCACTGCACGAAGCATGGATGTATATATAACGAAGCTCAGAAAATACCTTTCTGATGATCCGTCATTGAATATCAAGAATATACACGGGTCGGGATTTCAACTTACAATCAGCGGCGATCAGGACTGATATCCCTGAATGAGAAGAGCAACGGGAGCAGGTCACTTCCCTTTTCCACTATGAATGCGCCTGATTTTCCGGCCAGTATAAGCCTGATAGGTTTACCATACCTTGATTCTTCCTCGGCTATTATCTGACGGCATTTTCCGCATGGTGATACCGGTTGTGATACGATAACACCATCCTTCAGTGCTGTGATTGCCATTGCCTCAGGGGCGTTTCCGGGAAACTTCGCTGCCGCGGAGGAGAGTGCATTGTGTTCAGCGCATATTCCTGAAGGGAATGCTGCATTTTCAATATTGCATCCCGGTACAATTGTTCCATCAGTCAGCCTTACTGCAGCTCCGACAGCAAATCCTGAGTATGGTGACCATGATGCGCCGGCGGCAAGAGTAGCAGCCTTTATAAGCTCCTGATCCTCACTTTCCAGTTCATCAAGGCTTCCGGTCTCAAGTATTTCGGTTTCAATGCGGATTCTTTTCATTACGAGTCATATGGTTGAGAGTTCAAACATACATAAAATCTGTTTCACATTAAAACTGAGTTAAAAAGGGTTCTGATTGTGATATGAAAGTTAATAATATCTGATAAACTCAGTAACTCATGACAATGTCTGAAAGAATCATTTTTCTATTTTTGCCGCAAACCGTTGAAAATATGCGAAAGCTTGCATTATATGCCCTACTGATAATCATGGTTGCGACCTCGGCATGCCGGACGACAAGAATGGCCGTTGATGTTACACCTGAGAATCATGCTGCAAGGGAATACATAGAAAGATACGCTGACATTGCTGTTCGAGAGATGAACCGTACAGGTGTTCCTGCGAGCATCAAGCTGGCCCAGGGCATGATTGAGTCTGACCATGGCAGGAGCAGGCTGGCCCGGATAGCTAATAATCACTTTGGGATAAAATGCCATTCCACATGGAGGGGCCCTGTGGTCTATCATGATGATGATGCTCGAAATGAGTGTTTCAGAAAGTATAATTCGCCGGAGGATTCGTTTCGTGACCACTCTGACTTTCTGGTCTCCGGATCAAGGTATAAATCACTGTTTTCACTCAGTCGCACCGACTACAAAGGTTGGGCCAGGGGTCTGAAAAATGCAGGTTACGCTACCAATCCCGCATATGCAGACATGCTCATCAGAAAGATTGAAGCCAACAGCCTGTATCTTTTCGATAGTGGCAGGGCTGTGCCTTTGCCGGATGTATCGGCACCCGTTGAGGCTGGAGACAGGAGAGTGGCATCGGCACCTGTCTCCGGGGCCGGATCTGTCAGAGGCTCGCGATATGCACCGGCGGCTGCAGCCAGGGTTATGATGAGGAACAGGGTTGAGTTTATAATTGTCAATGAGACTGATAACCTGGAAAGCATAAACCGGGATTTTAAGCTTTTATCATGGGAGTTGGAGAGGTACAATGAGGCAAATGTAGAAACACTGATCAAGCCTGGCAGTGTACTCTTTCTTCAGCCAAAGAGGAAGAAGGCTGAACCGGGTGTAAGATATCATATTGTAAGAGAGGGGGAGACTATGCATCAGGTCTCACAGTTATATGCTGTAAGACTTGAAAATCTGTACAGGATGAATTTTATGGATACGGGCAGTGAACCAGATACAGGCCGGCGTCTCAATCTTCGCTGAACAGGTTTGTTCTATTCTATGAGACAGGATCAGTGATCGTGTACTCTCCGACCCTGAAGCCGCGTAAAAGTTCGGCTGCCGACATCCTTTTTCGTCCTGCCAGTTGCAGGCTTAATATGTTTATGAAGCCCCCTTTACAGGCAATCCTGATAAAGTGTTTGTTGTCACTTTCAATTGTGCCGCAATCATTTGTATGATCTCTCGTTTCTGCCTGTGCCTCATAAACCTTGAACTGTATGATGTCACGGTCGTTTCTGAATGCTGATCTTGCACAGGGAGAAGGTGATAATCCTCTGATGAGGTTGTGAATTGAAGCAGCGCTCTTCTTCCAGTCAATAATACAGTCTCCCGGAAATATCTTTGGTGCCGGCCTGATCGTTTCGCCGGGCTTGATAAACTGGTTCTGTGGTAAAGGCTTCAACGATCCTCGTGCTAATCCCTCAACGGTGCGGTTAATCAGCAGTGCTCCTGTACGCATAAGCCTGTTGTGAAGGTCTCCGGCGTTCTCGTTGTTGAATACGGGTACCTCCTGCCTGAGCAATATATTCCCTGTGTCGATGTTGTTATCGATCAGGAATGTTGTTACGCCGGTAGTCTGTTCTCCATTAATAATGGCATGGTTTATCGGTGCGGCTCCCCTGTAATGTGGCAAAAGGGAGGCATGAAGGTTAATTGTTCCCAAAGGAGGCAAACTCCAGACCTCCCTTGGCAGGTACCGGAATGCAACCACCACAATAAGATCAGGGTTCAGACTTGCAAGCGATTCCAGGAATAGCGGTTCCCTCATATCCGACGGCTGAAGCACCGGCAGGCTGCTGAATTCTGCAAATTGTCTGACGGCTGATTGTGTCATCTTTCTCCCTCTGCCGGCTGGTTTATCAGGTGCGGTGACAACTCCCACCACATTGTGGCCGTTCATCAGGAGGGAACCCAGGCTTGCAACTGCGAATTCAGGTGTCCCCATGAATACTATGCGCAGGCTATTGCTCATCGGTTGCAGTTTGTCATAACAAATCTAAGAAAAAAGGTTGAAGAGGAGTGCTAAGTCCATTATTTTATACTCTGGCAGGATGAGATATGTTGGAAAGCAGTGATGCAATTAGCATATTATCACAGGTTGTTTGATCATAATGTTAAATTTGCAGTTGGTCTCAGTAAAGACAATACCATGAAGAATAGATTTTACTGGCGAAGTTATGTCAGCTTCGGGCTCTTTTTAAGTTTTCTGGTTATAACCATATCAGGAATAGTTTTATATGTGGCGCCTCCGGGCCGTATAGCCCGATGGACATCATGGCAGATGCTTTGGCTCGACAGAGGCCAGTGGGAAGATCTTCATACACTTTTTTCATATCTCTTTATCATATTTGGAGTATTCCACCTGTTTCTTTTCAACTGGAAGCTATTCTTCTCATATATAAAGTCGAGGCTGTCATCAGGTATTAACAGAAAGAGAGAGATGGTTCTTGCCCTGATAACTTTCCTGATCGTTTTTGTTCTGACTATTGTAAAGACTCCTCCGATTTACAGTGTGATGGACCTGGGAAACAGTATATCGGCTACTTGGGCACAGAAGTATGGTTCGCCTCCTGTTCCTCATACAGAGGAGATGACTCTTACTGAAATTTCGCGCGACCTGTTGGGGGCTGACCCATCAGAGGTTGCATCATATCTTCAGTCTGAAGGTTACACTGTGAAGGATGCCAACAAGCTTTTTGAAAATATTGCCCGGGAAAACGGGATCGCTTCATCGGAACTCTTCCGGGTACTTGAACGTCGGTACGATGTTGTTCTGAAGATAAGGTACAGAAGGTAATTA
>CAYUOS010000130.1:0-9039 GCA_964446435.1 uncultured Rikenellaceae bacterium
GTCGGCATAGTTGGCAAAGGGGAATGGATCACCGGAGGTTTATGGGGTGCCTATGAGGAGTGGGCTCTGGGTGCATCAGGAACGGGAGACAAAAAGCCAGAGCGATGGAAACCATCAAGGGATGTTATTGACGATATAACAACAGATAACCCCTGCTTTCTTAATAACTTTGACCGCTCAATGTACCTTGCAAACACAGCGGCACTGAAGGCAGCCGGTCTCGATCAGAAGGCCATACAGGGAATGGAGAGGGACAGGTCAGGCAGACCCACCGGATTGATATACGCAGGATCACCTGCAATCGCCGAGATCAGAAAGGTGGTGAAACCCAAATCAGAGGAACGTATGCTGGAAGAGAACAGGGCGGCACTTAAAGCTCTTGCTGCAGCTGGTATAACTGAGATCCACGATATTGCAACACCTGCCCAGACAGAGAGATTTGTTAAGCTCTATGAAGAGGGTGAACTTACAACCCGTGTCTGGCTGAGGCCAGATCTCTCACTTGCCCCCAAAATGAAGGAAGAGGGTTTTACTATGGGCGTGCATCCTGTAACGAAGCAACCCGATCCGTTCCTGCGGCTTGGTGCCTTTAAGGGATACATCGACGGCATTATGGGCACTCACGGAGCTCTCTTCTTCGAACCTTATGACGACCAGCCTGAAAACTATGGCCACTACCGGCCGCATACCAGCAATGACCCGACTCTCATGGAGCCCGACATGGACAAGATGTACAACCTTATTAAGACGGGCTATGAGGCCGGATTTGTTTCAAATGTTCATGCTATTGGTGACAAAGGTGTGTCTCTCATGCTTGACCTTTATGAGAGGCTAATGGCAGATCTCGGTCGTAACCTTGACGGATTCAGGGTTATTCATGCGCAGGTTATACGGCCTGAGGATTTTCCCCGTTTTAAGCAGCTTAATGTAATTGCCGAGGTAAACCCTTATCATGTTTCTGATGATATGAGATGGATGGAGGAGAGAATAGGCTATGAACGATGCAGGGGGGCCTATGCTTTCAGGTCTCTCATCGACAACGGAGCAATGCTCTCGTTTGGTTCAGACTGGCCGGGTACCTCGGCAGCCGAATATCTGATGCATCCAAGGAACCTGATACATGCCGCAGTGAACCGCACCACGCTGAATCATGAGCCCGAAGGAGGCTGGTTCCCTGAGGAGAAAATCACCGTTGAGGAATCACTAAAAGCCTTTACCATCAACAACGCCTATGCCGCCTTTGATGCAGCCACAAGAGGATCTCTTGTAAAAGGAAAACTTGCCGATATTGCTGTCTGCGACCTTAACCTCATGACCTGTGACCCAAAGGACATCCTGAAGATGAATGTCCTTATGACAATGGTTGATGGCAAAATAGTATTCGAAAGGTAGTGACTGATACCTGAACGCGACTGCAAAGGAGCAACCGCCCGCGGCTTGCCTGGCGACCTCTCTACGGAAGGGTGCATACTGATACCTGATACCCGGTACCCGATACCCGATACCAGGCACCCCATACCAAACAAAAAAGAGGGCTTTCGGGCCCTCTTTTTTGTTTATAAGCATCATGCTAATTCGTAGCCTTCTCGAGTTTCTTCATTATTGAGAAAATAAATGCAGCTGAGGCAAGACAGCAGACCACGAAGATCAGCCATATATGCCATACCTGTATCCTGTCCCAGAAGAAGCTGCCCACTATCAGAAGCTTGTTGCCTGTTGCTGTGGCAAGCAGCCATCCACCCTGCATAAGTCCCTGGAAGCGGCTCGGGGCCACCTTTGATACAAATGACAGTCCCATCGGACTAAGGAATAGTTCAGCAACGGTAAGTATCAGGTAGCTGTTTATCAACCAATAGGGTGAAACCCTACCCCAGTCTGTAAGACCTTCTGCTTCAATCTGGTGTGGAGAAATAAGTCCTCTCGACCCAACCAGCACAACCACAAACCCGATAGCTGCTATAATCATACCGATTCCTATCTTCTTGGGAGTTGAAGGCTCATTGTTTCTTTTGCGCAGTGCTGCAAAAACGCCCATAACCGGGAATGTGAGCACAACGATGAAGAGTGGGTTGAATGACTGGAATACCTCTGGCGATATGGGGTTCATCACTTCATAGCCATTCACGAAATAGTAAGTGAGATAGCCGAGGCCAACAAGCATAAGTATTCCTATAACCCTGTTCTTGATATCCTTCCTGGCTAAAAGCAGATAAAGACCTGCAGCGGCGCCAAGGAATGAAAGCATAGACTTCAGATTGAAGAAGATATTCGTGATCGGTCCTACCTCTTTTACCGTGTAGTCACGCGCAAAGTAGGTAAGCGTCAGTCCGTTCTGGTGGAACGACATCCAGAAGAATACCACCACCGCAAACACGAGAATGAGAGACATCGTCTTTGGAAGCTCCTCCTTCGTCGATATCTGTATTATCATTGCAATAAATCCAATGAACAGACCGATTGCCATTCCGAAAAGGAAATCACCGGTAACCAGAAGAAGGATAACAGCTGTTACTGCCCAAAGACCGAGGGCTATTACAATGCTTCTGATATTCTTTGCGTTGAAGAAAGAAACACCTGCTTCTGCACCTGCTTTAACAACCTTCTGCTTGTTCGGAAGGTGCTTGTTGAAGATCAGGTAAACCACAAGCGAGACAATCATACCCAGAGCTGCAACTCCGAATGCATAGTTACAACCCTTTGAGAATGCAGCAAGGTAGTCGTTTGCGAAGCTGGTTAGTTGCGCTGAACTTACCACAACACCCTGTGATACCTTGGTGGCAAGGGCCTCGAGACCTGCAATGGCACCCGGGTCTGTCATCCTTCCATCCAGAAAGGCGTGACACATCGCCGGAAGGCTTCCGTCATGCAGGAAACCCTGAGTTTCAAGGAACCAGTTTCTTACTCCGTTGGCAACAAAAGGCGCGAAGAATGCACCAATGTTGATACCCATGTAGAAAATCATGAACGCCGTGTCGCGAACCGAGCTGTACTTCGGGTCGTCATAGAGCTGTCCGACAACTGCCTGCAGGTTGCCCTTGAAAAGGCCGTTACCGAAGGCTATAACGAACAGACCGGTGAGGGCGATTGAAAGAGGCATGCCCGGTATGGCAATAAGCGCATACCCCAGGAACATTATTATCTGCCCGATGAAAATTACAGTCTTGTACCGGCTGGTTGCATCTGCAAGCATACCGCCAACAAGCGCAAGTGCATAAATAGCATAGTAGAACCAGCTGTACCAGTTACCGGCTTCCTGTGCCGTGAGGCCATACTTTGCCTGGAGAAACAGCACCAATATTGCCATCATGGTGTAGAAACCAAACCTTTCCCCCATGTTGGTAAAGAATGCTACCATTAGTCCTTTCGGATGATTCTTGAGCATAGTTTTTCAGTTTAATTGTTAGATTTTTTCCGTCGGCAGCAAATATATAAATCTTTTTAATTGTCAACTCTTTTCGCTCGCAAAAGTCTCAGATAACCCGAATCTTGGTAAATTTGTGCTGACACAATGGCTATTATGAAAATCTTCACATCGGAACAGATCAGGCAGATTGACAGTTACACCATCACAAACGAACCGGTCTCGCCACATGAACTTATGGAGAGAGCCTCGCTGGAGCTCTACGCCCGCATAACCGCCATCATCAACCGCAACAACGAAATCATTGTCTTTGCCGGAACCGGAAACAACGGCGGCGACGGGCTGGCTGTCGCGCGAATGCTGATAACCTCAGGGTACCGTGCCCGTACATATATTATTAATATATCACCCAAACGTTCGGCAGAATGGGAAAGTAACCTAAAGCAACTGGAAAATATCGGGGGAACCACGGTTTCTATGGTCAACGACAGCGCATCACTGCCGGTGATACCTTCGGGAACAGTCGTAATTGATGCCATCTTCGGATCAGGCCTTACACGATCGCCTGAAGGCCTGGCCGCTGAAGCGATCAGAACCATCAACGCCAGCGACTCGGTTGTGATATCACTCGATGTTCCGTCGGGCCTGCCTGGAGAGGACAGCAAAGGCTTTGACCGGGATGCTATTGTTAAAGCGACTTTTACGCTGGCAATACAGTTTCCAAGGCTTTCATTCATGTTTGCCGAGAACAACTCTTTTACCGGTGAATGGAGTACCGTCCCAATTGGCCTTCACCCTGCGGCTATTGCGCGTACCGAAACACCCTGGTGCCTTACTGATGCTGCCTCAATAGCCCCATTGCTTCGGAATCGCAGCCGGTTTCAGCATAAGGGTGACTTCGGCCATGCGCTTCTGGCAGCGGGATCGTACGGAAAGATGGGGGCCGCGATACTGGCGGCGAGGGCTGCGCTGCGTACCGGTGCCGGGCTGCTTACATGCCATGTTCCACTGAAGGGTCACCAGATAATGCAGATTGCCGTACCCGAAGCGATGGTGGAAACAGACCCGTCAGAGCTTCTGGTTTCAGAAATCGTCAACCCCGGGCGATTCGATGCAATTGGAACTGGACCTGGACTGGGTTGCAAACCCAATGCCCAGAAAGGGCTGAAGAAATTAATGTCTGAATACAGCGGTCCGCTGGTAATTGATGCCGATGCAATAAATATCCTGGGCATGAACAGGGATTGGCTCAGGATGATGAGACCTGGAACTATCCTGACTCCGCATCCGAAAGAGTTTTCTAGAATCGCCGGCGAGTCTGGTAACGGATATGATCGTCTTATGAGGCAGATATACTTTTCAACAGAATATCAATGCATTGTTGTTCTGAAGGGAGCATTTACGTCAGTCTCATTACCTGACGGGAGAGTCTTCTTCAATACCTCCGGCAATCCGGGCATGGCAACGGCCGGAAGTGGAGACGTGCTCACAGGGGTGGTCCTCGGCTTGCTGGCACAGAAGTATTCTCCTGAAGATGCTGCTATAATTGGCACATACATGCACGGCCTTGCCGGTGATATTGCCGCTGCCAGAAAATGCGAAGAGTCGCTGATAGCATCCGATATAACGGAAAATATTTACGCAGCCTACACTAAAATACGGGAACAATTGTTATAATTGAGGAACCTGAAGTATCGGTTTCGAATGATTCCGGTATGTAATATTAATACATATAAGGATAAAGAGTTAAAACGGTTGAAATAACGGAGATATGAAGAGATATTACATTTTCACAGCGGTTTTCATTTTATTACTATCGTCATGCGCCATGAAGAAAAAGGTCGCCGGACCGTCGGTAAGTATCGTTCCTTTAAGAGATACTGTCAGACTGACCCAGGGATCGCTGATATATGCACTTCCCCAGTCGGTTTTTGAGATAGAAGTTACCCTGCTCAGGACAATCGAGAAGCCCGGTCCGTATGCTTCATTTTCTGCCGATCTTATTGGTCTGACAGATGTAATCAGGCAAGAGTCGGAGGAATGGTCTCTTAAGTCTGTGTCGGTCAGGCCGCTAGAGGAAATCGACCCATCGGAATACTACGTCGTGAAATCGGATGCATCGATACGGGCAGGCGCTCTTGTGATGAGAAGGAATGGACTGATGCTCGATATCAGCGGCAACAGCATGATAAACCGTGAAATGTCATACAATGATGGTGATGCTGATTTCGCCGCCCTGAGATTCCGTGACCTTGGTTCCACCCAGTATTTTTCAACTCAGCGAGACACTGCTTATCGCCTTGTCAATGCCGATACAACCTTTATTCGCATTCCATACCTGGTGGAGAGGAGAAGGCAGCTTACCCGGGAGCAGCTGGCTGAACGTGCTGCAAAGGCGCTGCTTGAACTGCGCGAAGGAAGGCATATGATTCTGACCGGAGAGACAAACGTATTTCCACAGAATAGCGCAGCAATAGATGAACTGAACCGGCTCGAGAAGGAGTATCTCTCACTTTTTATTGGCAAGATATGGAGTGAAGAGATTAACATGAAGATATACTTTACACCAGAGACAGGTAAATCGCAGGAGAGTTCTGTACTTTTCAGACTCTCCCCGGCGAGGGGTATTGCAGATGCGGGTGACAGCAGCGGAATACCTGTTACCATAAACCTGAATGCCACGGGAAAGACCAGTCCGCTGGTGCTCGCCGGAGAGCTGCAGTCGATGACTACTGCACCCACGGGAGGCCTGGTTTACAGAATACCAGAGGTTGTAGAACTAACGGTAAAGGAAGGTAACAGAAGCGTCATTCGCACCCGTACCATTGTCCATCAATATGGCCAGAAAGTGATGCTCCCCCAGAGTTTCCTACTTTACTGACCCCTTGAAGGTAGCGGCATATTCATCGAAGGTCTTCTTGTCATATGCCTTGTCGGCGAAAAAGCTTAGAACGGGCTCTATGTCTTTGGCGGTACGGAATCCCGGGAGTACTGTCAGAAGCTCAATCTTTTCGTTGAAAAAGATAAGAGAGGGATAGCCTATCTTGTCTTTCAGAAGGGCAACAGTCAGCTGATGCGTACGTCCGTATTTGCCATCATTGACGAACTTCATGCCCCTGAAGGTGATCTCATCCTTACTCTCTGCATTGAATTTGACAGGATAAAACCGAGTATTAAGTATCTCGGCAATTACCGGATTCGAGAAGGTCTCAGTTTCAAGCCTCTTGCACCAGCTGCACCAGTCTGTATACGTGTCAACGAATATCGGTTTTGGGTTTGCCATGGCAAGCTTCTCAGCTTCTTCAAGTGTATACCATTTGACTTTACCCTGCTGCTGGGCGTTAAGCGATATAATTGATAGTGCTAATAAACAGATTGTCAGTACTGATCTTAATATTTTGGTTGTCATGTTCTGAGAGAATTTTATTTGGTGCTAAAATAGTTTTTATTCATATAGTTCTAAATCGGTTAACAAAAAAAGTGTGGATATGTTTTCCTGATGCAGTCTTTTTTGGCTGATAGTTCCGGTTTTTTCCTATTTTTACGACTTTCACCAAAAACTGAGGGAAATATGGACAATATTCAGAAAACATTACGTGACTCAGCGGCCATGAGATGGCTTGTTATGCTCCTGATAAGTGGTCTTATGTTCGCAACCTACTATTTTCAGGATTTCTATTCGGGTCTCAGGGACCTGATGGAGAATGAGTACGGATTCACAAGCGAGCAGTTTGGCAGGATAATAGGGCTGACGACCATTGCCAATGTTTTCGGTATGATAATCGTCGGAGGCATCATTCTCGACAAATGGGGTATCAGGATAGCAGGATTCGCTTTTGGCGGTCTCGCTGCACTTGGAGGACTGATTTCATCTCTTACCGCAACAGAGGTCATTTTTTCCAATAATCCTTTGCTTGGCTTTATTCTGGGAAGGGTATTTTTCGGAATTGGACTCGAAGTTGTCTGCGTTATTGTAATGCGCACCCTGGTAAAATGGTTCAAGGGATATGAGATTGCACTCGCAATGGGTATAAATGTCGGCTTCGGACGACTCGGCTCAGCGCTTGCGATAGCAATATCTCTCGATATAGCAGGTGGCACTGTAGCTCCGGCAGTCAATTTTGCAGCACTGCTGATAGGCCTGGCTATGATCATGTTCGTGATATACACATTCTTTGATTACAAAATTGACAAGCAGGACGCCAGAATATCCGGTGCTGCCGGTCAGGCTTCCGATCCGTCAGAGGAGTTCAAATTCTCTGACCTGGTTAAACTGATAAAGAACAGCTCTTTTATCTATATAACTCTGCTGTGTGTTGCGTTCTACTCTGCAGTATTCCCGTTTATTCAGTATGCACCCGACCTCCTGGTAAATAAGTTCGGATTCTCATACATACTTCCTGAGGGAGCTGCTGTTGTACTTTTCGGCAGTGAGGCCATGGGAAATGCATCGGTATATATTATTGTCTTCCTTTTCGCGCTTGGAATTACATTGATTCCGAACAACCTCAATGGAAGAAACAATAAAATAATGGCCCGAATATTGATTCTTGCCATTTTTATAGCTATTGTCTGGTCTAACAGGGAGATGATAGGCTTATGGCTGAAGAACGGTCCCAAAACGTCTGCTCTCATACCTCTCGGAACAATAATATTTACACCGATATTCGGAAGCATAGTCGACAAGAAGGGTAAAGCTGCCTCTCTTATGATGTTAGGCGCACTACTGCTTATTTTCGCTCATGTTTCGCTGTCACTGTCCAATAGTCCGGCATTCGCCTATATAGGCCTGTTGTGCCTTGGAATCGCATTTTCACTTGTCCCTGCAGCCATGTGGCCATCGGTTGCCAAGATAGTACCTGAAAACAGGCTTGGCACAGCCTATGCCTCAATGTTTACAATTCAGAACTGGGGCCTTGGAATCTTCTTCTGGGGAATCGGGGCGTTGCTTATTGCAATACCAGTCAATAAGCAAACACTTAGCTCAATTGACGAAGTTCGTGCAAGTCTTGAGATTAGCGAGGCACGGTCTGCTGAAGTTGTAACACTCACCCTTGATGACTTTACCCGGAAACTGGCGCAAAAGGGCTCTGATCTTGATGTTGAATACGTTGGTCAAATGAAGGAAGAACTTCTTTCAGAAGGCAAACTCTCTGTCGGAACCATAAGCGAATTGATCAAGGTGTTGCAGAAGAACCAGATGCTCAATTATTATGACTACAGAATACCAATTCTGGTGCTCGTACTCTGTGGCCTTGTGTCAATATTCCTTGCCTATAAGCTTAAACAGGCTGACTTGAGACAGGGATATGGTCTTGAACTTCCATCAGGTGCAAAGGCCTGATAAATAGAAATATTGGTTTTCTGACCGATATGAAGCCACCCTGTTTTAAGCAAGGGTGGCTTTTTTTGGACAGGAATGATTATATTGCGGTTGATTTAAACTATACAATGGAATGAAAAAAATAGGATTGTTTTACGGGCATGTTGAAAGCAGAACTGAAAAGATAGCTGAAAGGATTTGGAAACTGATCGGAGAAGATAAGTGCGATATACTTAAGGTGAGAGATTCAAATAAAAATGACCTTGAGAGATATCAGAACATTATTTTCGGTGCATCAACGCTCGGAAAGGCAACATGGGACGGAATTCATATTAAGAGTGGCTGGTTTTCGTTT
>CAYUOS010000131.1:0-8855 GCA_964446435.1 uncultured Rikenellaceae bacterium
CTCCCATTCGGTCGCGAGCTCGCCTTCGGCTCGGTTCCGTTTACCGTTTACCGTTCTCCGTTCTCCGTTCTAAACAATGTCCTTTACTCCTTCCAGTATGTAGTTTGGAACATATGGAAACTCCTTGACAGTATCGCGGCTCGATATACCTGTAAGCACCAGGCAGGTATCAATACCTGACTCAATGCCTGCAATAATATCGGTATCCATACGATCGCCGATAATTATGGTATCTTCCCGCACGCATCCCAGCTTCTTAAGTGCTATTCGCATCATCAGAGGGTTGGGTTTGCCCACATAGTAGGCTCCTTTTCCGGTTGCCAGTTCAATCGGGGAGATCAAAGCCTTGGTGGCAGGAATGATTCCTCCTTCAACAGGACCGGTCAGGTCGGGGTTGGTTCCGATCAGCCTTGCCCCCTTCATTACAAGGTTTACTGCCTGCTCGATCTTCTCGAAGCTGTAGCTCCTGGTATCACCAACGATAACATAGTCGGGATTAACATTATTCATAGTATAGCCTACATCGTACATGGCGCTGATGAGGCCGGCCTCGCCTATTATAAATGCTGTTCCGCGAGGTTTCTGTGATGCCAGAAACGCTGCAGTGGCAAGCGCGCTGGTGTAGAATACGCTTTCGTCAAGCTCAATTCCCAGACGGCGCATCTTCTCCTGCAACTCACGAGGAGTACGCTCGCTGGAATTCGTAAGAAACAGGAAGCGTTTCTGCTCACTTTTGAGCCATTCAACAAACTCCACTACACCTGGAAGCAGTTTATTCCCATGGTATATCACCCCGTCCATATCAGATATGAAACCTTTCTTCTCCCTGATCTTCTCTTTAATCTGCATCAGATTCATATGTCTTCTTTTTCTAAACTTCCATGCCAGATTCTTCGCTGGCAAAAAGCGTTGCAAAAATATGAAAAAATCCGGTTCGCGCCTCTCCGGCCGCTGACATCACATTACAATATATCAACTGACATAACCTCACCGGCAACAGCGAATCATAGAATCAAAAATAGAGGGTGGTACCCTGATTTATAAGAATCTTTTTAATTTTGTCCTATTCAATTACTGAGAAAACTCAATCAATCAACTGCAATAGACATTTTTTCACAATTAATTCGAATCAGGTTTATCTTATGAAAAGGTTCTATTTCTCACTATTCCTTGTAATCAACTGGTTAATAATGAATGGACAGGCTGATTTCAGGCCGGGCTACATCATTAGTGCCAACAATGACACTGTTTACGGAAAAATCGACTTCAGGGGGGCCTCATATCAGGCAACGGTATGCAGATTCATAGCTGAAGGGGAGACGACAAGTCAGGACTTTTACCCGATGGAGATTATCGGATACAGGCTTGTTGAAGGAAAGTACTATGTTTCACGGGCACCTGATGGAAAACCGGTTTTTCTGGAATTTCTCGTTGAGGGCAAGCTGAACGTTTTATATATGAGAGACATAACTGGGGAAAGATATTTTCTTGAGAAAGAAGGCCCGGGGCTTACCGAACTCACATACAGGGAATACATCGAGATGGTCGACGGAGTTGAATACAAGCGTTCATCCACAAAGCATTACGGTATACTGTCAGAATACACTGCCGATGCTCCCGGTTTCAGGTCAAGGGTACAGCGGATTTCTGAACCGGGGCATCGAAACCTGACAAGTTTAGCCAGAGACTACCACTATTCAGTTTGTTCAGATGAGGAGTGCATAGTTTATGAAAAGACCATGCCTCCGTTTACTATGGAGATTGAGGCTTCAGCAGGTACGACATACTACCGCAACCACCTGTCATACGGAGATATGAATTTTCTGCAGGCAGGTCTTATCCTCAACATCTGGATGCCCATGGTAAATGAGAAAACGTATCTTCGAACCGGCATGGTATTAAGTCTGCATGAGGGAGAGATAGCCGAATATATTATTCCTTTTCAGGCAATGTATCGTTACCCGAGGGGAGTTGTAAGGCCCGAACTGACGGCTGGATTTAATTTCCTGAGTCTGCAACCCTACTACCAGTTTTCATTGGGTGGTGGTCTTCAGGTAAGCCTCACCAGGCGAATCGCAATAATGGCCAGATATGAGGCCTCAATGTCGCCCCGTGAAGGACTTGCAATAATTCCGGGGAAAATTGAAAAGCATTTCGTGACTGTGGGAATAAGAATCCGTACAGACCGCCTCCGGTAGAGTCAATTTCTGGCGCTGTCACCAGAATCAATTTGTTGCAATTGTTACCAAAATCATCTTCTGGCAACCGTAATCAGAATCAATTCCGGGTACCTCTGTTAGAACCCACCCCTCCGATTCAATTAGAAACAATTACGGCCGATTCAATCAGAATCATTACAGGCAGCTTGGATTAGAAAAACAAATCTCTTAGATTTGGTTCCTGAAAACCTGGAAATATTATTGTTTAACCATAAAAACAGAAAGCCTTGTTACAGACTATTGACTGGATAATCGTTGCTGTCTTTTTCGTGATAGTACTCTCAATCGGGTGGGTGGCCTCAAGGACGGCCGGCAAAGACACCTCGCAGTTCTTTCTTGGCGGCCGGGGAATGCCATGGTGGCTGCTGGGCATTTCAATGGTAGCGTGCACATTTTCTGCCGACACTCCGAATCTCGTAACCGGAATGGTAAGGGAATCGGGCGTTGCCAAGAACTGGGCATGGTGGGCCTTCCTGATTACGGGTATGGTTACCGTATTCATTTATGCCAAACTCTGGAGACGCTCGAATATAATGACCGACCTCGAGTATTACGAACTGCGCTATAGCGGCAAGGCCGCATCATTTCTTCGTGGTTTCAGGTCACTCTACCTGGGACTGTTCTTCAACACTCTGATAATGGGAACTGTAACCCTTGCCGCCATAAAAATAGGCGGTGTGATGCTGGGAATACAACCCTGGGTAGCAGTTGTCGGAGGCTCGGTGGTGGTTGTAATTTATGCATCACTGGGTGGACTGAAGGGCGTAATCTGGGCCGATTTCTTCCAGTACAGCATAGCAATGTTCGGAGCAGTACTGGCCGCGGTGGTGGCTACCCGCCAACCCGAGGTCGGTGGTCTGGCTAACCTTCTTTCCAATCCGGCAATAGCCAACAAACTCACTATCTTCCCCGATATGACCAATCCATCGGTATGGATACCTCTCCTGCTGATACCCATAGCCGTTCAGTGGTGGTCGGTATGGTACCCCGGTGCAGAGCCGGGAGGCGGTGGATATATCGCCCAGCGTATGCTCTCGGCGAAGAACGAAAGAAACGCAATCGGAGCAACACTGCTGTTTAACTTTGCCCATTATGCACTGCGTCCATGGCCATGGATAATAGTAGCCCTGGCATCGTTGGTTGTCTTCCCCGACCTTGACTCAATCAGGGAGACCTTCCCGGCAATCTCTGAAACCTACCTGAAAGATGACATAGCCTATCCGGCAATGCTCTCGAAGATTGGCCCGGGATGGCTCGGACTGGTAACAGCCTCCCTGATTGCCGCTTACATGTCAACCATCGGCACCCACCTCAACTGGGGTTCATCATACATAGTCAACGACTTCTACAAGCGCTTTGTGAAGCCAGGCGCCCCTGAAAAAGAACTTGTAACCGTGGGCCGCTTCACCACCATCCTGTTGATGGTCATTGCCAGCCTACTGTCGCTCTTCTTCCTCAACAACGCAACCCAGGCCTTCAACGTACTGCTTCTCTCAGGTGCAGGAACCGGGGCCATATACCTGCTTCGCTGGTTCTGGTGGCGCATAAATGCGTGGACAGAGATAGTTGCCATGATCGTGGCAACTATTACAGCTGTGGTACTGGTGTTCTTCGTGCCTGATGCAGCGATTGAGGGAGGTATGCTTGACGCGTTCACAGTCAGGCTTCTGGTGGCAGTGAGCATCACAACCGCAACGTGGCTCATTACAACACTGCTGACAAAACCTGAACCCGACGAGACTCTCATCAGGTTCTACAAGATAACCCGACCCGGCGGTCCGGGCTGGAGAAGCCTTAAGGAAAGGGCAGCCGAAAAAGGTATTGAACTTGAGAAGGAGGGCACCAGATGGGATATGCCACTGCAATTGCTATGCGTGTTCATTGGCACCATAGTAATATACTCTGCCCTCTTCTCAATAGGCTCTTTCGTCTACATGAAGCCCATGAACGGCATAATTCTGGCGATAATTGCCGCAGCCGGCACATGGTTCCTGTTCAGGTCATTCAACCGGATTGCCTCGAACTAGGCTGCAACCATGGCGCCGGACATTAAAGGAATAGTCAGCCATTTTGATACTGAATGGGAATATCAGAATGGCATCACCTTCGGCAGTGGTCATATTCATGACACCTATCGCATATATACAGGGGAAAAGGATTCACCGGGGTATATACTGCAGCGAATCAACACAACCATCTTCCGTGATGTTGCTGCACTGCAGGGTAACATCGAGACCGTAACTTCTCATATACGAAGCAAGCTTGCTGCCATACCGGGAAGCGATCTTTCAAGGCAATGCCTTACCATGCTTAAGACCCGCACCGGCAAAAGCTGGCATACAGATGAAGAGGGTAACTGCTGGCGCATGTTCGTCTTCATAACACGACACCGAACCTACGATATTATCGACACAGAAGCAAAAGCCTTCGAGGGAGGCAGGGCAATCGGCAACTTCACGGCCATGCTGGCTGATCTTAAGGCAGACACAGTCGCAGAGACTATTCCCGGCTTCCACGACATTGAGAAAAGGATCGCCGGATTCAGGGTATCAGTCGGCTCTGACCAGGCAGGCAGGGCTGGAGCTGCTGCCAGAGAGATAGATGAGATACAAAGTCGGGCAGAAAAGATGACGGTTATTCAGCGACTAGGGTCAGAAGGAAGAATCCCGCTGCGCATTACCCACAATGACACAAAGTTCAATAATGTCCTGCTCGACGAGAACGACCGCGCCCTGTGTGTGATCGATCTCGACACTGTAATGCCGGGATATGTGCATTACGATTTCGGCGATGCAATACGCACAGCAGCCAACACCGGAGCCGAAGATGCTGCCGATACAGATAGTGTTTCGCTCAGCCTGCCCTACTATAATGCGTGGAGCCTTGGGTTCCTCAGTGAAGCCAGAAGGATACTTACACCTGAGGAGCTCGAATGGCTGCCTTTTGCGCCGCTGCTGATAACATATGAACAGACATTGAGGTTCCTTGTGGATTACCTTGATGGCGATATATACTATAAGATTAGATATCAAGAACATAACCTACGGAGGGCCAGGGCTCAGCTGAAACTTCTGCAGAGTATGGAGCGGAATTACGGGCAGATGAAGACGATAATTGAGTCTTCGAACAGGTAATATCCCTTCCGGTTTCATTTTTTTTCGACTATAATGGTAGTTGAATCGAATTCTTTACTATTTTTATAGAACTGCAAAATCTAACTGTTCAGAGACGATGAAAGTCAATACCCCCATTATTATCGCCTGCCTGCTGATGCTGACGGCCTGCAGGGAGCAACCCGCTGCCAACCTCGATGAAATGGCCAGAAGGTCATCGCGTTCACAGGCCGTTCTGGTGGAAACCGTTCTGCTGGAACCGGGAGTCTTTTACCACGAGCTGGTTAGCAACGGAAAGGTGTACGCACGTGAGAAGGTGACCGTACCTTTCCGTACGAGTGGCAATATTGTTGAACTGAATATTATCAATGGTCAGTATGTCAGGGCCGGTGAGTTGATTGCGAAAATTGAGGATTTCTCTCAACAGACAGCACTTGAGAGGGCCCGGCAGAGGGTACAGAGGGCTGAAATAGACCTGATGGACATTATGTTGAGGGGTATCAGTGAAAGCGATACAGCGAGAAAAACACTCAGAGTACGCAGCGGCCTCGATGAGGCTGAGACTTCCCTGGCAGAGGCAGAGCATAACCTGAGCATCACGCGTATTTATGCTCCTATTTCAGGACGGATCGCCAATCTTGAAGCCAAGCTTCATAACCACTCTTCGACCTACAGAAACCTCTGCACAATTATTAACGACGACATAATGGAGGTTGATTTTCCGGTAATAGAGTCGGAATATCGCTTTATAACGAAGGGAATGCCGGTCGGCATCATTCCATTCTCAACCGACACAATGCAGATAACCGGAACCATTACTGAGATAAACCCCCTTGTGAGCGATAACGGAATGATACAGGTGAAAGCGTCGTTCAGGAACAGCGGAAGGCTCATTGAGGGCATGAACGTGAGAATACTGATACGCAAGCCCGAACCCGGCAGGCTTGTAGTTCCTAAGGAATCCCTTGTTATGAGGCAGGGTCGCGATGTGATCTTTATCAGGCAGGATTCACTTGCAATCTGGAGGTACGTTGATATTGAATTTGAGAACAGTACCTCACTCTCGATCAGGGATGGGCTTTCGGCAGGAGACCTGATTATCGTCAAGGGCAATATCAACCTCGCTCATGAGACCATCGTAAAGGAAAATGGAAGGTAATTCGCCAGAGAGAAACCCCTTTTCATCCTTTACCATCAACATCATCTTCGTGGTGCTGATAATAATCGGCATTACCATGATTCCATTGCTCTCAGTGCAGTTGAACCCAACCCGTTTTCTACCCTCCATGGCCGTATCATGGAGCTGGCCACAGGCTCCGGTTAGGGTCGTCGAACAGGAAGTCACCACTGTGCTCGAGGGTATACTCTCGACGGTATCGGGTGTTAAAAACGTACGCTCCACTACGTTCGACGGTGGCGGAAACATCAGGCTAGAGTTCGACAAGAGCGTCGACCTGCGCTTCAAGAAGTTTGAGGTTGCAGCATTGCTGCGCGAAGTACGCGACAAGCTTCCGGCAAGGGTCTCCTACCCTACCCTTTCGGTTAACATGCCCGACAACCAGGCCGGCTCACAGATACTTTCCTACCAGATAAACGGCAATGCCAGCGCCTCGTACATCCAGCAGATGGCAGAGGAGACGATCAAACCACGCATTGCGCTGGTGGAGGGAGTTTATCAGGTCAGTGTCTTCGGAGCAAGCCCTCTGGAGTGGGAGATAATTTACGATGACTATATTCTCAGGAGCACAGGCATAACCACCTCAGACATTCAGGCGGCAATCAGAAATTTCATGACGGAGAGGGAACTGGGGGGAGGTTCTGAAAGTGGTCCCGGAGGAACACACCGCAGAACCTATCTTACACTTTCAGGCAACCACGCCGACACTGTCGTCTGGGAAACAATACCAATAAAGAAGGCAGGAGGAAGAATAGTAAGGCTGGGCGAGATCGCCAGCATAAGGCTGAAGGAGCAGAACGCCAGAAGCTATTTCAGGATAAACGGACTTAACACCATCAACATTAATATAAGTGCCGAGCGAAATGTGAACCACCTGAAAGTGGCGGCGGCTGTCAGGGCTGAAGTAGACAAGATAATTGAAGACCTGCCGCCGGGGTACTCAATGAGGAAGTCGAACGATACTACCACAGAGATAAAAAAGGAGATAAACAAGATAGCATACCGAACCCTCTTCTCGGTAGTGCTGCTGCTTCTCTGTGTTCTGGCTATAAGCAGGCAGTTCAGATATCTGCTGATTATTTTCATCAGCCTCGTCGCCAACCTCTCAGTTGCTTTCATCTTCTATTACCTGCTGAAGCTCGAACTGCACCTATATTCACTTGCCGGCATTACAGTGTCGTTCGGAATCATCATCGACAATACCATCGTGATGACCGATCACATCAGGTACCAGAAGAACAGGAAGGTATTTCTCGCGATACTGGCTGCAACACTGACGACTATTGGTGCTCTTTCGGTGATCTTCTTCATGGGAGAGTCAACGCGGGTGATGCTCTCTGACTTCGCCGCCGTGATTATTGTTAACCTGGCTGTATCGCTGGCCGTGGCACTATTCTTCATACCATCCCTGATCGACAAGATAAGGCTTCCTGTAAGGTACAACTCCTTAATGATAAGGCGTAAAAGAAGAGTGGTACGGGTCAAGAGGTTCTATTCAGGATATATCACTTTTGGGCGGAAGCTCCGCTGGGCATTTATAATCATTTTGATTCTCGGTTTCGGCATTCCGGTCTACCTGCTGCCGGCAAAGCTGCCAAAGACACCAGCCTACACTGCATCACAACCTCCCAGCACAGAATTTCAGAAGTTTTACAACAAGACAATCGGCAATGCAAAATTCAACCAGAAGGTGCGTCCAGTTCTCAATAAGGCCCTTGGCGGGTCGATGCGACTCTTCTACGACAAGGTCAAAAGCAATATCAGCTACTACTTCAGGGCATCGGAAGATACACCTCGTACAAGACTCAATATTAGGGTAGGCCGCAGTCAGGAGGGACTTACAATCGAGAACCTTAACGAAATATGCATGGGCCTCGAAAACATGATAGCCGGTTACAGTGAGGTGGAGATGTTCATCACAAGCATCTACAGCGCAAACGAGGCAACCATCTCGGTCACCTTTGCACCCGAGCATGACTACACAATATTCCCATATATACTGAAGATCAAGGCTGAGGACTATATGATGAATATAGGCAGCTACCACGCCTCGATTACAGGTGTAGGCAGAGCATACTCAAATCAGGTGGGCAGCGAATACATACAGGGATCATTCAATGCCGAGCTCAGGGGGTACAACTTCGATCAGCTTGAAATGTTTGCCGAGGAGCTGAAGGAGAGGCTTCTTGAACACCAGCGCATCAGGGAGGTTTATATCGTAGCTGAAAGGTACAGCAGGAAACTCTATCGTAACAGGCTTTATATAGATGACTACTTCCTTGCCATCAATAATTCAGACGTCTCATCAGCCTTTGCCGAGGCTTCAAAATACTCCAGGTCAGATAT
>CAYUOS010000132.1:0-8823 GCA_964446435.1 uncultured Rikenellaceae bacterium
TTGAACTTCAATGGTATATCCCATAATGGCTGGTTGCGGTATATTGATCCGGTAAAGGAAGAGAACCCCCTGTGAATGGCACCCAGCCGGGTAACTCCCATCCGGTTCAGTCTCTCGAAGGCTCCTATCCACAATTCGAGATCAGGACTCACGGGATTCTTCACCAGCACAGGGTTTTCGACACCTTTCAATGCCTCAGCCACCTCCTGTATTGCAAACGGATTGGCGGTAGTCCTGGCTCCTATCCACAGAATATCAACCCCTGCCCCCAGGGCCTCCTCGACATGCCTGGCCGTAGCCACTTCAACGGCAGTATGCATGCCTGTCTCCTTCTTCACCTCCTGCAGCCATGGCAACCCCTGGCTTCCGACACCCTCGAATGCTCCCGGCCGGGTCCGCGGCTTCCAGATGCCTGCGCGGAATATGGTGATACCTCCCGCTGCCAGCTCCCTGGCAATACGCAGCACCTGCTCTCCGCTCTCAGCGCTGCACGGACCGGCAATTATGAACGGTTGCTTCAGTGGTACACCGTCAATGCTTATCGGATCCGTTTTTATTACCTCACTCATCAAATACCTCCCCTTCTGAATACTCACCCAGTACCTTAATCCCGCTGCTGATAGCCGAAGCCTTCTCAACTGCGCTGCGGTATAGCCCGTAATCCTCAAATGTCATCTCAACATAGAAAAGGTACTCCCACTCTCTGCCGATTAACGGTGTCGATTGTACCGTCGTAAGGTTACATCCCATCGAAGAGAAGACCGACAGAACCTCGACAAGGGATCCCTGCCTGTGAGGAAGCCTGATAACGATTGTAGACTTGTTGACCACAGATTCGTTACTTCTACCTGAATCTTTCCGCCCCTCCGGGTTTCCATTCTCCGGCACATAGCTCCCTGACTCCGTTGTTACACCGGCTCCCAATATAAAAAACCTCGTATAGTTGCGACTGTTCGATTCGATGCCTGAGGCCAATATGTCAAGGCCGTAAAGTTCTGCGGCCAGTGAAGACGCCACAACACCGGTTCCCGGAAGATTCAACTCTGAGACCTCCTTGGCACTCAGTGCCGTATCGGCCGACTCGATCAGCCTGATATCAGGGTAACCGGCAAAGAACTCGCGGCACTGCATCAGTGCAAGAGCCTGCGATCGTACCTCATAAATATCACCGATATCCTGTCCCCTGCATGCAAGAAGGTTGAGCGACACCCTCAGCTTAACCTCTCCGGTGATTGTGAAACCCGAGTCATTGATGAGGTTATAGTTGGGAAGTATGCTTCCTGACACAGAATTCTCAATGGCGACTATGCCTGTAAGACTCTGGTCATATAGCATCAGCCTGAACAGTTCATCGAATGAAAGGGTGGGTATGATCTCAATATCGCCGTTGAAATACCTCCTGGCAGCCATCTCGTGGTACGAGCCCCTGAAACCTTGTATCAGCACTTTTCGTCTCTTGTTTTCCATACTCTCGTTTTTAAATAAAAAACCCGCCTCTTTTCAGGGCGGGCATTTTTATCGTATTGGTATAAGTTCAATAGCAACCATGCCCACCCGTTATGAGATAGTAAGCACCATGATAATAATAATTGAAACTCTGTGAATTTATGATCATCTCCGAATCATTTACCCGACAAATGTATAAAAAGTTTCTTCAGAAATCTGTTCACAAGCTGTTATAAATAAAAATTTTTCTCTCTTTCCCGGAATGATCCTATTTGTTTACTTTACAGTCGGGGTTACAACCCTGCCATTATTCAGCAAATGAAGAAAAAAGAGCTATACTCAAAGGTTATAGAATACTTCACCAGGGAGAGACCAATAGCAGAAACAGAGCTTTGCTGGTCAGATGCCTACTCGCTTCTTGTGGCTGTAATTCTCTCTGCTCAATGCACCGACAAGAGGGTGAACCAGATTACCCCCGCCCTGCTCGATGCATATCCTACTGCAAAGGCATTGTCGGAAGCTACCCCCGAAGATGTGTTCCGGTATATTAAATCATGCTCATACCCCAACAACAAATCAAAGAACCTCGTAGGGATGGCTACGACACTTACAAAGGAGTTCGGGGGAATAGTACCCTCAGAGCCTTCAGAGCTGGTGAAGCTTCCGGGTGTCGGCAGAAAAACAGCAAATGTAATTGCATCAGTGGTTTATGACAAGGAGGTTATGGCTGTTGACACACATGTATTCAGGGTGGCATCACGCATAGGTCTTACGAGGAACGCAAAGACACCCCTCGAGGCAGAGAAACAACTTACAGCAGGATTTCCGGCTTCGCTGCTCAATAAAGCGCACCACTGGCTGATACTGCATGGAAGATATGTGTGCAAGGCGAGAAAACCTGCCTGCCATGAGTGCGGCCTTACAGAAGTGTGCCTGTGGTACAGGAAAAGTATAAAGGGTGTTCAGCCCAAAACCTGAAATGACTTGGCCAAATCCTGAAATGACTTGGCCAAAACCCAAACTGACTTGGCCAAAGCCTAAAGTGACCTGACCGGAGAGTATCTCTCCATTTTTTTTCTATTTTTGATACGCAATTCTATCCCCTAAATGGACCACAGAGAAAGATACGAGGAACTGCTCGACACGATACGGATTCTCAGAGATGAGATCGAATCTCTTAAGGCAGGAAAGGATATCAGGAACAAAGACAATGAAAAGGAGATCTTCAGGAGGGCCTTTCATTCGACTTCGCAACTGATGGCCGTTAGCAATCTGGAAACAGGTGTTTATGAAGATGTAAATCAAGCCTTCCTGAATACCCTTGGCTACGAGCGGAGTGATATAATCGGTAAAACCTCACAGGAGATACAACTCTTCACCGATATCGTGCAGAGTGACAAATTCATAAAGATCCTTCAGAAGTTCAGGAAGGTGCGCGAGGTTGAGGTTACCCTCAGAACCAAGACGGGAGAGGTTAAGAAGTTCATGTTCTCTGCCGATACCATTATGCTTGGAGAGAGGCCTTATCTCCTTACCTATTACGACGCTTTCAGGAGCCAGCTCGATAATGTGGGCAAAAGGGAAAGGGATTATGTTATCAGGGAGGTCTTCGACACCATAAGCAATTACATAGCCCTGTTCATGCCTGCCGACAACAGGTTTATAATCAGCGACTTCAACTTTAAGGCAGCTGAAGTAGAGTTCATCGACAAAAAAGATCTTATCGGTAAATTCCTCGACGAAACCCCTCTGGCGAAACGATCAAAACTGGTCGAAATACTCAAGCATGTCAATATTACCAGGGAGCCTTACAAGCTTGCCGTGTCGACCGAGGGAGACGACAGTGAAGGCTTTTATACCGCCTTCCTTCTCTCAAGCGGTGAGATAGTAGTTACGTGGGAACCGGGGGCGCTGGTAAAGGGTAAGGAGAAGGATTACATCAAGCAGGGTCTTGTCTTCGAGCGATTTGCCGACATGCTTCCTATGATGGTATTCGAGCTCGACCTTAAGGGCAGGGTGGTCTACGCCAACCAGAAGGGTCTCGACCACTTCGGGTATGACCATGAAGACCTCGGGAGGGGTGTAATGATCGAGGAGATATTCAGGGAGGATCTTCCAAAGATACTGGCCAACATTAAAACCCTGAATGATCCGACCCAGTCACTGCACAACGAATATACAGCTTACAGGAAGGGAGGAGATCCGATTCCTATTCAGACGCATACATTTGCAAGCTTCGAGGATGGAGTGCTTACAGGTTACCGCGGGGTTGTGATCGACATCAGGAAGCAGAAGAACTACGAACAGCAGATTAACAGGGAGAAATCATTCCTTGAGCAATTTATTGATTCCACTCCTGAAGCAATTGCCATCGCCGATCTCGATGGAAGGATAATCAGGATAAACCAGGAATTTTCAAGGCTTTTCGGGTACGCGTCACAGGAAGCCCTCGGACAAAACATCGACGACCTCGTGGTGCCTGACGAACTGAGGGAGGAGGCAGAGACAATAAACAGGCTGGCAGAAACATCAAGGCAGGAAATAAGCCACACGGTCAGAATCGACAAATGGGGAAAAAGAATACATATAAACCTCATTGCATCGACAGTAACTTTCAACGATGAAACTATTGCAACAGTAGGTATCTACCGCGATATTTCATCAATCAGAAAGACCCAGGTACTCCAGGAGGTTCTGTACAGCCTCTCCAACCAGGCCCTCAGAATGGTAAGCCTGTCTGAATTCTATCCCATTATCATTCACGAGATTGGCAAGATATGGGATACCAATAACTTCTTTATCGCCTTGTATAACAAGAAGACAGAGTCTCTTTCCCTGCCGGTATTCTCAGACGAAAAAGATGAGTTCGATGAGATTCCCGCAAACAAGACAATTACCAGCTGGGTTATCAGGAACAAAAAGCCTGTGCTGCTGCGAAATGCCGATATCGTCGAACTTGAGGAGCAGGGTGAGATTGAACTCGTGGGTTCCCCGTCGAAGGTATGGCTTGGCGCCCCACTGAAGGATGAAGAGGAGATAATTGGTGTGATGTGCCTTCAGGATTATAACGATGAAGACAAATTCACCCTCGAGGACCTTTACGGCCTTGAATTCATCGCCAACCAGATAGCAATCGCAATACAGAGACGCAGAACGCTCGACAATCTTGAACATGCACGCAAAACGGCCGAGGAGGCTGCCTCTGCTAAACAGCAGTTCATGTCTACAATGAGTCACGAGATACGAACTCCTCTAAATGAGGTGATCGGTATCACAAACCTCTTGCTTCAGGGGAACCCGAGGGATGATCAGATGGACTTCCTGAAGACGCTCAGGTTCTCAACCAACCACCTGCTTACCCTGGTAAACGATGTCCTCGACTACAACAAGATGGAATCGGGTAAGCTGGTGTTCGAAAAGACCCAGTTTAACCTGCATGATTTCCTCGATGAGATACAGAGGTCGTACAGCTTCAGGGCAAAAGACAAGAAGCTCGAATTTATATCCGATATAGATCCTGAACTGCCGGTCGAAATCATAGGTGACCAGATCAGGCTGAACCAGATACTATCCAACCTCCTCTCAAATGCCCTGAAATTTACCATGAAGGGCTCTGTCAGGTTTGAAGTGAAAATCCTTGAAAAGAAGGAAACCACGGTCAAACTGCTCTTCTCTGTTATTGATACCGGAATTGGTATTCCCGAAGAGATGCATCAGAAGGTGTTTGAAAGCTACTCACAGGCGACTCTCGACACTACCAGGAAATTCGGTGGCACCGGACTGGGTCTTGCAATCTGCAAGAAGCTTATCGAGCTTATGGGTAGTTCGATCTCTCTCAGGAGCATAGCCGGTAAGGGTTCTGAATTCTCCTTCTCACTGATATGTGACGTTGGTGAGGAGATAGCCGGAAGAGGCAGGGGCGAATTCTCTGATAAGTACGATGGCCTGAGGAACAAGAACATACTCGTTGCCGAAGATAACAAGATTAACTTCTTCGTAGCCAACAAGTTCCTGCAAAGCTGGGGTGTCATTGTCACTCATGCCGAGAACGGACTCACCGCCCTTGAACTGCTCGGAAAGAATAAATATGACCTGGTGCTGATGGACCTTCATATGCCTGTTATGGATGGCGTTGAAGCTTCAAGGATCATTCGCGGTTCGGAAAATGAAGAACTCCGCGATATACCCATCGTGGCACTTACAGCCGCAATCATGTCGGAAAGCCAGGATAAGATAAAGGATCTCTACATCAACGATTACGTTCTGAAACCCTTCAAACCAAAAGACCTATACGAAAAGATATTGAGACATATTAGGTAAAACGGTATCAGGTATCAGGTATCAGGTATCCGGTATCCGGTATCCGGGAAACGGTATCCGGGAAACGGTAGATTTACGCCCTTTATGCCTTTATGCCTTTACGCCCTTTACGCCCTTTACGCCTTTTACGCCTTTTACGCCATTCCCTAACACAAAAAACCATTAACCAATGAAAACACTACGCATCCTTTTCCTCCTTTCAGCCATCCTTTTCGCTTTCAACGCTTCCGCCACCGAAGCATGGTTCGTATCCTCACCTTCGCTCTCTCCTGACGGAATGAGCGTAGCCTTCGTCTATGAGGGCGACATTTGGATAGTGCCGGTGTCAGGAGGAACCGCAAAACGCATTACCGCAATGGACGGGACTGAAAACAACCCGAGATTCTCACCCGATGGCAAATGGATAGCCTTCAACGGTAACAAGGATGGCAACAGCAATATCTACATCGTTCCGGTAACGGGTGGACAGGTACGACAGCTTACCTGGCACGCCGCAGCCGACAACCTCGACTCATGGTCGTGGGACTCAAAGAGACTCTACTTCACCTCAGGAAGATACAACAACTTCTCGGCCTATGTAGTGCCGATTGAGGGAGGTACTCCCCTGAGGCTCTTCTCTGAACACTACTGGGAGAATGCACACTTCGTCGTTCACGACAACAAGACCGGAACATATTACTTTTCGGAATCGGGAGAGAGCTACAGGAGCTCAAACCGCAAGAGATACAAGGGTGAGAACAATCCCGATATCCTCGGCTACAATCCCGTCACCGGCAACTTCAGCCAGATAACAACATGGGAGGGCAAGGACCTCTGGCCTGCAATCGACAGAAATGGCACACTTTATTATGTGTCAGATGAATATAATGGTGAATACAATCTCTATCGCAGGGAGGGAGAAGGCAGCGTCAGGCTCACATCCTTTGATTCTTCAATAGGCAGGCCACAGGTGTCTGCCGACGGCAGCAGGGTAGCCTTCACGAGGGATTACCAGCTGTGGCTCTACGACACAAAGACAGGCTCCACGGAAAAAGTAAGCTTTGACATTTTTTCTGCCGAACCTCTGCCAAATGAAAAGGTCTTCAGCACTGCCACAAATATTACCTCATTTGATGTATCTCCCGACAACAGGAAGATAGCATTCATATCACGGGGCGAACTGTTCGTATGCGACATAAAGGGAATGTTCATCAGAAAGCTCAGTACCGACGTGATGGAGAGAGCCCTTGAGGTTATGTGGTTGAACGACAACAAGACTCTCCTGTTTACCAGGACATGGAACGGATGGCCCAACCTGTTCACGATAGCTGCCGACGGTTCATCATCGGAGAAGCAGCTAACCCGCGACGAGAAATCTGCCCGCATGATCGTATATGACGATACAAGGGCAATGGCTGCCTATTACTCCGGCACCGATGAATTCAGGGTGGTCGACCTTCAGAAGCTAACGGTTAGGACAGTAGCCAAAGATGAATTCTGGTTCAGGGGTTCGCCTGCAACCTTCTCTCCTGACCTTAACTGGGTAGCCTTCACAGCGTTCCGTAATTTTGAACAGGATATTATAGTGTGCAATCTGAAGAGCGGTGAGATAATAAACCTCACAGGCACCTACCTCTCTGAAGGAAGCCCGTTCTGGTCACCTGACGGAAAATATATCTACTTCACCGCCGACCGTGAGAAAGTATCATACCCGCGCGGAGGCGGCAACAACAGGCTCTATCGCATACCTCTGCAGAAATACCAGCAGCCGTTGCGTTCAGTGGCCTTCGATGAACTCTTTGCAAAAAGGGAAGCCACAGCAAAGACCCCGATTAAGATTGACATGGATGACATACTCTTCAGATGGGAACTCGTGCATAACATCGCTGCCTCACAGAGTAATCCTTATGTCATCATGAGAGACACACTTACAACGGTGCTGTTCTCATCTACCCATGAAGGCTCAAGGAAACTCTACAAACTTACGATGACACCCTTCGACAGGAACAGAATCGATGAGATAAGGGGAGTAGCCGGTGGATCAATAGCGGCAGCGAAAAGGGAATACTACATCCTTTCAGGCGGCGATATCTATAAGCTCAACCTGTCAGGAAACAGCTCTGAGAAAATCAACATCAACCTCACCTTCACCAAGGATATAAGAAATGAATTCGTTCAGATGTTCCATGAGGGATGGACGATTATGGCCGAGAACTTCTATGACGAAGATATGCATGGCACTGACTGGAAGGCCATAAAGGCACGTTATGAGAAGTACCTGCCTCATGTCAGGACAAGGAGCGACCTGCGTTTGATTATGAACGATATGCTGGGAGAGCTCAACTCCTCGCACCTCGGATTCTCATCATCTGGAGCAGAAGAGTCTGTAAGTGATAATGTTACCACTATTGAGACAGGTGTGATCTTCAGCAACTCCAATCCGTACCTTGTCGACAGGGTCTTGAAGACCTCGCCGGCTGACAACATAAATACCGACATAAGGAAGGGAGACAGGCTTGTTTCAGTCAACGGAACCGTGATTGATCCTGCCATTTCAAGGGAATACTGGTTTACATTTTCAGCCATGCCCCAGGAGGTGGTGCTGGGCTTTGAACGAGACGGAAAGCAGTTTCAGACAAGACTCCATCCGGTAAGGTACTCAGCCGTAAATACTCTCCTGTATGACGAGTGGATTGCCGGTAACCAGAAGTTCGTCGACAAATCGTCAGAAAACTCTGTCGCATATGTCCATATAAAAAACATGAGTGCAGGGGCCCTGAGTGACTTCCTCATTGAGATGACATCGGAAGCCGTTGACAGGAAGGCACTTATTGTCGACCTCAGGTACAATACCGGAGGTAATATTCACGACGACCTTATCAACTTCCTGTCGCAGCGCCCCTACCTTGAGTGGAAATTCCGCGACGGTCAGAAATCCCCGCAGCCCAATTTCGCCCCGGCAGGAAAACCGATGGTGATACTTATTAACGAACAGAGCCTGAGTGATGCCGAAATGACCACGGCCGGACTGAAGGCTCTCAATATTGGCACCATTGTCGGGAGCGAGGCGTACAGAAG
>CAYUOS010000133.1:0-8786 GCA_964446435.1 uncultured Rikenellaceae bacterium
CAATGTATAACATGTTGTTATAAATTTCCATGCTTTGCGCTGAAGATATTAAAAATTGGGTGACATGATGATTGCGCAGAAAATATTTGACCAACAGAGACCGGGTTAACTGACCAAAAGATCAGCAATCACGAATGCAGCCAGCAGCACTCCGGCGATTCCGTTGGTGGTTGCAAAAGCCATATTGACCCTGCTGATGTCGTCATGCCTGACAATTCTGTGCTGGAACAGCAGCAACAGAATAAAAATTGCCGCACCCAGCCAGAAGAGGTAACCACTATTGCCTGCCAGTCCGGCGGCCACCACCAGTACTGCCGTCAGTGTATGTGTTATGGCCGAGAACCTGAGTGCAGTTCTTCTACCCAGCACAGCAGGCAGGGAGAACAGTTTCTGCAGCCTGTCAAAGTCATCATCCTGAAGTGCATATATTATATCGAATCCGCCCACCCATGTAAGTACAATAGCCGAGTAAACCAGGGGAAGCAGGTCAAACTTACCTGTTACCGCAATGTAAGCACCAATGGGTGCAAGACTCAGACCGAGGCCCAGGATGAAATGGCACAGGGCCGTAAACCTCTTGGTGAGACTGTAGCCAAGAACCACGGCCAGCGCAACAGGTGATAATATAAGAGCAAGGTTGTTTATGAAAGCCGTTGTGAGAACGAAGAGGCCAGAGGTTACTATTACAAACAGCAGTGCTGACCTGAGTTTTATCTTTCCCGAGGGTATCTCTCTTCCGCTGGTTCTGGGATTCAGGGCATCGAACCTGTAGTCGGCATACCTGTTGAAGGCCATGGCGGCACTGCGGGCGAATATCATGCAGAGAACAACAAGGATAAGGAGCCTCAGGCTGAAACCATACGATTCATCCGATGCTGCCAGGAAGAAGCCGATAAGTGCAAACGGCATTGCAAATATCGTATGGCTGAACTTTACCAGCGACAGGTATGTTGATATGCTTCCTACAGCCCTCTGCAGCATTATTTTCTGACTTTTGCCCCGGTGCCGGTTTCGAAGGCTTTTATAAGGTTGTTCATCACCTTTTCAATTCCCTTTTCATTCAGGGTTCTCATGTCATCACGAAGTATAAAGCCAAGGGCGTATGATTTCTTACCCGGGCCCAGTGATTCATGCTCATAGACATCAAACAGGCTGACCTCCCTGAGGATATTCTTTTCGGTTGCCAATGCAATCTTCCTCAGTTCGTCGAATCTTACGGTATTGTCGACAACCAGCGCCAGATCGCGCCTTACCGCGGGATACTTCGGCAGCGGCTTGTGAACAATCCTGCTCCTCCTTATCAGATTCAGCACCACTTCCCATTCTATGTGGCCATGAAAGACGTCCTGCCTGATTTCAAACCTCTGAAGATAGGCGGTGGAAATCTTGCCTGCGGTTGCCAGCAGGCTTCCGTTCAGGCTGTATGATATTGATTCTGCATAATAACCTTTTTCAATTACTCCCTTTTCTGTGTTATCGGTATCAATGCCTGCCCTCCGCAGTACCATCTCGACGAATGACCTGATTAGGAAGAAGTCTGACTGAACCTCATCGGAGTTCCAGCTTTTTGGCCTGCGGGCTCCGGTAATAAAGAGATCAAGCTCATGCTTTTCACTGTAATTGCTGACAGGAGAGATAAGGCTTTTCCTGTCGTTAACGAAATAGCAATTGCCGAACTCGAAGAGTTTAAGGCTAAGGTTCTGCCTGTTGATATTCCATGCAATGGCATTCAGTCCGCCCGGAAGCAGTGACTGTCGCATTGCATTAAGGTCGCTGCTAAGCGGATTGGCGAGTTTTACAAGACTGGCAGGCTCGAAATCGGTGTTGTCCTCGAACCATGCTGCCGGAACAAGAGAATTTGACATCATCTCTGCAAATCCGTTTGCAGCCAGCATGTCGCTGATGGTGTTGACAACCTTCTCGCGGTCAGGCTTCTCCGACCAGGTGAGGGTTGAGTTGAGGTGTGCCCCGGTTTCCACGTTATTGTAACCGTATATCCTCAGAATCTCCTCGATGACATCTGCCTCGCGCGATACGTCTACCCTGTAGAGAGGAACCGAAAGCTCCATACCCTCACCGGTTTCAGAAATAATGGTGAAATCGAGTGAGGTGAGTATCTGTTTTATCACCGATGGCTCTATTGTCTTGCCTATCAACCTGTTGATATTCCTGTATGTAACCTGCACCCTTCTCTCTTCTGCAAGTGCCGGATAGACATCAACAATTTCGGATGAGATTCTGCCGCCGGCGATCTCCCTGATCATAACTGCTGCCCTCTTGAGTGCGGTTACGGTCATGTTTATATCGGCGCCTCTTTCGAACCTGAATGAGGCATCGGTATTCAGGGTGTGCCGTTTTGATGTTTTTCTCACCGATACCGGATTGAACCATGCCGATTCGAGGAAGATACTCCTGGTTGTGCTTGTTACGCCCGACTCGAGACCGCCGAAAACTCCTGCGATGCACATTGGTTCCTTCGCGTTGCAGATCATCAGGTCGTTGCGGTGCAGCTTCCTTTCGACACCATCGAGTGTTTTGAAAGGTGAATTATGTGGCATATTTCCAACGACTACCTTACCGCCCCTTATCTTGCCGGCATCGAAGGCATGCAGCGGCTGGCCCGTTTCGAGCAGCACGAAGTTGGTTATATCGACTATGTTGTTAATGGGTTGCTGGCCGACGGCCCTCAGTCTGTTCTGCAGCCATAGGGGTGATTCACTGACCTTTACGTCGCTGATTGTGATTCCCGAGTACCTGCGGCAGTCGTTCCTGTTTTCTATCACGACCGGTATTGGCAGACTGTTGTCATCGACCCTGAATTCGTCAAGAGAAGGCAACCTGGCGGCGACTCTTTTCCCTGCAAGGCTCAGTCTGGCGGCGATATCCCTGGCGGCCCCGAAGTGCGATCCGCTGTCAATCCTGTTGGGTGTCAGGCCAATAGTGAATACGGTGTCATGCTCAATCCTGAAATACTCTGAAGCCGGCGTTCCGGGCTTTGCCGAGGGGTCGAGCACCATTATTCCTTCATGTGACGAACCGAGGCCCAGTTCATCTTCGGCGCATATCACACCCTCGGAGAGCTGTCCGCGTATCTTTGACTTTTTGATTTCGAGCTTCTCATCACCCTTGAATACCATTGTTCCTGTCAGGGCTACCGGTACCTTCTGGCCCGCGGCTACATTCGGAGCGCCGCAGACTATCTGCAGTGGCTCGCTGCTGCCGATATCAACGGTGGTGACGGTAAGTTTGTCGGCATCGGGATGCCTGAAGCAGGTGAGAACCTTGCCGATAACCACACCTCGGAGACCACCGGGAACCGACTCCCACTCCTCCATATCCTCGACCTCGAGGCCGAGGCTGGTGAGCATTTCAGATAATTCATCGGGGTTAAGGTCGAAGTCGAGGTACTCTTTGAGCCAGTTACAGGAAATCTTCATAAGGGAAGAAAAATTTTTAATTCAAGGAATTGCAAAAGTAAGAAATAATAAAAAAAGAATGGGGAAGCCCGGGTACATTAAATGAGGGTAGCTCTAAATAATTATCTTTGTGTGGCAATGCAGAAAACCATGGAAAAGGAAAAGAGAGAGAGACTTATACTACTTACAAATGATGACGGGCTTTATGCTGCCGGACTGAGAAAGCTGCTTGAGGTGATGGAAGAGTTCGGTCGTGTGGTGCTCATTTCGACAACCGAGAGCATGTCGGGAATGTCGCAGGCCCTTACCGTCAAGTCACCACTGAGGGTGAAGATGCTTGAAGAGAATGAGAGGCACACTATTTACGCATGCAGCGGTACTCCCACCGATGGTGTGAAGCTTGCCATCAACCAGCTTCTCGAGCGCAAGCCCGACTGGGTGGTGTCGGGAATCAACCACGGAGCCAATTCGTCGGTAAGTGTTCTCTATTCGGGAACCATGGCCGCGGCAATCGAGGGGTGCCTCTACGGTATCGATTCGGTAGGCTTCTCTCTGAACAGTTTCTCGCCTTCGGCTGATTTCTCAGCATGCAAAAAATATATACGCGAGGTGATGACGCATGTAGCCGAAAAGCCTCTTCCAAAGGGGATATGTCTCAATGTCAACATCCCCGCGGTTCCCGAAGAAAACATTAAGGGAATCAGGATATGCAGGCAGGCCAGGGGCAACTGGCGCGAGGAGTTTGAGAAGAGGAAGGACCCGATGGGGAAGACCTACTACTGGCTGACGGGCGTTTTCAATAATCACGAGCCTGATGCTGAAGACACTGACGAATGGGCGATCAACAACGGGTACGTGTCGGTGGTGCCGGTCTCTGTCGATATGACGGCGCACGGATATGTAGAAACGCTGAAATTAATTTTCAAGAGTGAGCATGCCGGAAAAATATAACAGGATGGTAACGGGCATCGTGGCCGGGATTGTCGTTCCGGTGCTGGTGATGACCCTGTTTTACCTCTGGCGGGCTGGCGGAATGACGGTGGGAGAGTTTTTCTCGAGACTTGTATATACTGATGTGCTGACAAATACCATCAGCGTCTCGGTTTTTGCAAATGTCTTTGTTTTCCTGCTCTTCAACAGGCTCGACATGCTAAGGGCTTCAAGGGGTATATTGGGTGTAACCATACTGTGGGCGATAGTGGTTATTGTGTTGAAATTCAGCTGATTGATAGCACGGGGCGGAACGCCGCAGGGAGGCCCCGGTTCCCGAAAAAGAGAGAAGATGAGGTATTTTATTATAGCTGGTGAGGCATCGGGCGACCTTCACGGGGCAAGCCTTGTGAGGAGTCTGAAGAGATGCGATGAGAGTGCGGAGATCGTTTGCAGAGGCGGCGACCTGATGGCTGAGGCCGGGGCGACGCTGCTGACACACTACAGGTCGACCGCTTTTATGGGGATATGGCAGGTGGTTGTAAATATCGGCAAGGTGATGTCGGGCATGAAAGAGTGCCGGCAGCAGATACTTGACTTTAAACCCGATGTGCTGATACTGATCGATTACCCCGGGTTCAATCTGAAGATGGCAGCTTTTGCGCGGGAGCGCGGGATACCTGTTTACTACTACATCTCGCCGAAGATATGGGCATGGAAGGAGTCACGAATCAAGGCGATAAAGCGCGATGTGACGCGTATGTACTCGATTTTTCCCTTTGAGATCGATTTTTTTGCCGGACACGATTTCAGCGTAGAGTATTTCGGTAACCCGCTGGTGGATGCCATCGACAGGAGGCGAAGCCTGCTTGGTGACAGGGGTTCGGTATATGAAGAGCTGGGACTCGATGACAGGCCGGTGATAGGGATGCTGGCCGGCAGCAGGGTGCATGAGGTGAAGAAGATACTCCCCCGGTTGCTTGATGTTGTGGGGTATTATCCTGATTACCAGTTTGTGCTGGCAGCCTCTGAAAATATCGACAAGGGATTGCTGAAGAGCATAATCGGGTCACGGCCCGTTAAGATCGTCTACGGAAAGACCTACGAGGTACTTGCCGTGTCGGAGGCAGCATTGGTGAAATCTGGAACCTCAACGCTTGAGGCGGCTCTGATAGATACTCCCCAGGTGGTTTGCTACCGGGGTGAGGTTATCTTGTACCTACTGGGGCGACTGTTCATTAAGGTTAGATTTATATCGCTGGTCAACCTTCTGCTCGACAGGGAGGTGGTAAAGGAGCTGATACAGGGCGACCTGAATGAGAGAAACATAGTTAAGGAGCTCAATACCATCATTAAGGGAGGATGGAAGAGAGAGGTGATGAGGAAGAGCTACGCAGAGCTACGTGCGCTGCTGGGCGAACCGGGTGTCTCCGACAGGGTCGCATCCGATATGTACAAATCACTTAAGAATATTGAGCGATGAGTGGCAGGCTTCGGGTTGCCATTTTACGGGCTTCGCTTTTACGCATGTTTCAGCTTGGTGGTTGGATGCTTCGGGCCCTATTGTTGCGGAATGAGCGTCTGCGGCCTTCGCTGCTACGCGTTGCCATTTTCCTGGCTGCGTCGCTCTCGCTGGCTGAGGTTTCAGGCTGCGGCCTGCCGGCTGCTTCTGCTTACGCGGCTGCCCCAGGCTTTGAACTGCTACCTGCATCATGCCTGCAATTGCCGGTGCCGGCCCGCGACTCTCTGGTCAGGATAAGGCTTTTTGCGGCCCTGAAGCCTGAGGTTGTGGTCTTTACCCCGGTCTCAGGCCGGTATGTAGTGGAGGTCCACGGCATGGAGCCATTTATTGTCAACGCCGGCGAACAGGTACTGCTCTTTTCCGTAAACGGAAGGGTAGGGGTTAAAAGCCTGAAGTTGCCTGGCGTTATGGCTGACGGAGTAAGCCTGAAACCCTCTGCAGCAGACGCCCGGTTCTCACTCTCCCTACCCGGAGATGCAGGTGCGCCACGTACCTACGGCAGCACCCTCACCTGCCTGAATGATGAGGGAATATTCCTGCTGCTCAACAAGACCACAATCGAAGAGTACCTTCCGGGTGTGGTGCGAACGGAGGGAGGCACAGGCAGACCCTCAGAGTTCTACAAGGCCCAGGCGGTCCTTGCCCGGACCTATGCATGGCTGAATCTAGAAAAGCACATCAGCGACGGGTACCATCTTTGCGATGACGTTCACTGTCAGGCATCATACGGATTAACAGATGAGAAGGCTATTATTGATGCTGTCAGGGCAACGGCAGGAATCGTGGTTACCGGCTCCGACTCGGTAATGGTGCAGGCGGCTTATCACTCCAACTGCGGGGGACAGACGGCTTCGGCTGCCGATGCCTGGCTGACAGCCCTGCCTCATCTGCAAAGCATCGCCGATCCATACTGCACCACCTCCAGAAACTCAACATGGAGGACAACGATACCGTTGCAGGAGTGGCAGGCATTCCTTAGGAGAAGCGGTTATTCCGGTCCTTCAGACTCACCATCGTCATTGACATTTGACCAGAAAAGCCGAAGGCAATACTTTGAACCCGGCAACGGCGCACGCATCGCCGTAACAGCAATCCGTAACGAATTCGGATGGCGCTCGTCGTTCTTTTCCTTTAGCCCCTCTTCTTCGTCGACACTGGCAGTTAATGGTCGCGGATATGGCCATGGTGTCGGCCTCTGCCAGGAGGGTGCCATGGTAATGGCATCACGTGGTAATACCTGGCGCGAAATAATCACGTTCTATTACAGGAGCGTCCTGCTGACCGACATAAGCGGGGCAAAATTTCCGGTGCGCATACGCTAAAAAACCTTCGGCCTTTGCATAGTAATCAATATATTTGCGACACATTGAGGTTATGTTTTCGATCTACAAAAAAGAGCTGACAGGTTTCTTCAGCACCCTCACAGGGTACATCGTCATCGGAGTTTTCCTGGTGATCAACTCGCTCTTTATGTGGGTGTTCCCGGGCGAACTCAACATCCCCGAAGGGGGGTACGCCAGCCTCGAAACCATCTTCATCATCTCGCCCTGGGTCTTCCTCTTCCTCGTCCCCGCCGTCACCATGCGCATGATCTCCGAAGAGAAACGCCTGGGTACCATCGAGTTGCTCTACTCACGCCCCATCACAGAGTGGCGCATAGTGGCCGGCAAGTACCTCGCCTCGGTAACGCTGGTGCTGCTGTCGCTCCTGCCTCTCATCGTGTCGTACCTTACTGTCTGGTACACAGGCAATCCGACCGGTAATCTCGATATCGGGGGAACCTGGGGCTCCATGACCGGACTGTTCTTCCTTGCTGCGATATATGCTTCAATTGGACTCTTCGCATCGTCACTCACCGAGAATCAGGTGATCTCTTTCATTGTCGCGGTGATAATATGCTTTATCATGTTCACGGGATTCGACTCCCTGGCAATGCTGCCCGGCCTCCGGCAGATTGACGAGCTTGTGATCAGGCTTGGCATAAACGAACACTACCGTTCAATGAGCAGGGGAGTAATCGATACCGGCGATATTGCATACTTCCTGGTCGTGATAGTGATATTCAATGAGGCCACGCGTCTTGTCCTGACATCAAGAAAATGGAGGAGGAGGTAGCATGAGGAAAAGAGCATGGACACGATTCCTTTTTGTTGTCGCCACGGCAATTATTGCCGGGTACCTGTTCTCGATGCTCAGGCTTAGGATAGATCTTACCGAAGACCGCAGATATACTCTTTCTCCTCAGACCAGGGAGATACTGTCAGGACTCAGGAGTGAGGTATACATCCAGGTCTATCTCGATGGAGAGATGCCGGTAGCCTTCAGGAAGATGCGTCGTGCCGTCCGCGATATACTCGATGAATTCAGGCTGGTGTCGGGTCGCAGGGTGGGTTACGACTTTATCAATCCCTCAGCCGGTGGAGACCCGCAACAGAGGAATGCCCGGCAGCTCGAACTTATCAACAAGGGGCTCGCACCGGTAAATGTCCAGGCCGGTGACGACGAGGGAGGCCGCACCACCCGCATGATATTCCCGGGGATGATAGTAAACTACAACGGCATTGAGGTGCCTGTGAACTTCCTCAGGAACAATCCCGCGCTGCCGGCAGAGCAGAACCTGCTCAACTCAATCGAGGGACTCGAATATGAGATGATACAGAATATTGCCACACTTACATCTGACACCATCTACCGCGTGGCATTCATCGAAGGCCACGGCGAACTTGATGAGATTGAAGTGGCAGACATTACACTTGCCATGGCCAGGTTCTTCACCGTTGACAGGGGCGTTATAGGAGGCAGGCCAGGGATTCTAGATGACTATTCCGCGATAATAATAGCAAAGCCGACGCAGCCGTTCAGCGAGATTGACAAGTTTGTCATTGACCAGTATATTATGAACGGAGGCAGGGTGCTAT
>CAYUOS010000134.1:0-8659 GCA_964446435.1 uncultured Rikenellaceae bacterium
CTGTGGGGCATGTATCACCCGACCAATTATCAGACTGGTGAACCGTGGACACTCAGGTATGGAAGTCTTGCATACAATCCGATCTATTTCGACAACGAATGGAACAACCAGGCAAAGACATTAAGGATCGCTGCCAGCGAAACGGTAGCAGTGCATATTTTGCCCGACCTGACACTAAGGTCAATCCTTTCTTATGATAACGCCACCACAAATGACCACCTGTACTATAGTGCTCTCCACTTCCAGGGCTCATCGGTCAGGGGAGTCGTCAGGGATATGGTCACATCTGATGAGAAGATAGTATCATCAACTACGCTGGCATACAACAAGACCATCAGCGGCTTACACAACCTGGGGCTGCTTGCCGGATGGGAGGCTGAGAAAAATCAAACCCAGTTCCAGCGTGCCGAGGGTTCCGACCTGCCAACTGGCGCACTTCAGACAGTTGCAACAGCAGGGGTACTGACCGCAAACGCATATTACTGGGGAAATACAATGTTGTCAATGCTCTCAAGGGCAGAATACAACTACGATAACAAATACTACGCATCAGGTTCATTCCGTCGTGACGGATCATCGAGACTCGGTCCGGAATCACGCTGGGGTAACTTCTGGTCAGTAGCAGGATCATGGAGAATCGACAGAGAGAGCTTTATGGAAGGAATCGATCCGATAAGCAGTCTTCGTCTGAGAGCGTCATACGGTGTAAACGGCACTCTCCCGTCAGCCAACTACGGATGGCGTTCACTCGCAACCTACGGCAACAAGTACATGGAACAGCCGGGTGGTGGTGTCAGCACCATTGCAGATGCACTTCTCTCATGGGAGACAAGCTACACTTATAACATTGCACTTGAGTTTGGCCTAATTGATCAAAGAATCAGGGGTACCGTTGAGTACTTCAACAGAGACTCAAAAGACCTGTTGCAGGATGTACCGATCTCAAGAGTAACCGGTTTCTCATCTACACTCAAGAACATTGGGGAGATCAACAATAAAGGTGTGGAAATAGAGATGAGCGGTGATATTCTCAGGAACAGGAACGGCTTCAACCTTTCAGTGGGACTGACAGCATCTCATATCAATTCGACAGTTACAAAGCTTTACGGCGGACAGAACATCATCTGGTTTGAGCCTACAGGCGGAGACAGCAGGGTTAAGTTCATCTACAAGGAAGGAGAATCAACCCTTGCCATCTATGGTCTTGAATGGGCCGGAGTAGACAATGAGACAGGTAAGAATCTCTGGTTTATGAACAATGAGAATACCACCTCACAGCCGGCAACCGTTGACGGCAGACCGGCGACATTCCGTTATCAGGATGCAAGCGAGACGATAGTAGGTAATGCCCATCCGAAACTTTTCGGTGGATATTTTGCCGAAGCTTCATGGAAAGGATTCTCTCTCTCAATGAACTTTACCTACAAAATAGGAGGAGACCTGTACGATGCATTCGGTCGTGATAATTCCGATGACGGTTACTATTGGGAAAGAATCATGTCTAAATACCAGTATGAAAACAGGTGGACACCGGAAAACAAGGATGCCAAATTACCAATGCGTGCAGCCGTTGACATGCTTGACGTTCTGCAGAGAGGAAGTCGCCATATGTTCAAGGCTGACTATCACAGGCTGAAGAATCTCACGGTCGGCTACAGCCTGCCAAGAGAGATGCTGGCCAGATATAACGTAGGCAACGCCAGGGTTTACTTCAACGGCATGAACCTCTGGACATGGGGTGCAGTAAAACACTTTGACCCGGAGGTCAATGAATACGGCTCAAGAGGTTGGGAAACACCTCATGGCAAGACTTACACCTTCGGAATCGAAGTCAGTTTCTAACCTTTAATCGGTATTACAATGAAAAAGTTAACAATATTATTTTCGATACTAGGGCTACTGCTGGCAACATCCTGCGAAGACTTCCTGGATGTCAAGCCCAGCAACTCAGCAGCGGCTGAAACTTCCATCACCAACGCCAATGATGCCAAAATCGTTATGAATGGGCTCATGAGAAGGATGACATCTTCAGACTACTATGGAAGGAACTTCATCATGTACGGCGATGCAAGAGGGGGTGATTTTGCTCTCAGGTCTCAGGGAAGAGGCCTCGATGCTCTCTACACATTCAACCATGCCCAGAATACAAACAATTTCGGAGGGTACTGGTCAACCATTTATAACTGTATCCTGCAGACCAACAACCTTCTGCTGAACATCGACAAGATCGAGGCAGCGGGAACAGGTACTGCAGCACTGAGCATTATAAAGGGGCAGGCACTTACCCTGAGGGCACTTATGTACTTCGACCTGGTTCGGCTTTATGGCAAGCCATACAATATGGACAAGACTTCATATGGAGTTCCGGTAATAACCACAACCCTTGATGCTTCAGACCAGCCAACCAGAAACACAGTAGAGGAGGTCTATACACAGATAATGAAAGACCTCACCGACGGGGCCGCACTTCTTGACGTAACAGCAGGAAGGGCGAAGGCAGCAAATCACGGTTACATCAACTACTTCGGCAATATGGCACTCCAGGCCAAGGTGAACCTCTATATGGAGAATTATCCTGCAGCTCTGGCTGCAGCCGAGGTGGTAACCGGAAGCACTGCCTACACGCTTTACACAAATGCCAACTGGAACAGCTCGTGGGCAGCACCTTTTGGCTCTGAGTCAATATTCGAGATCGGTATATACCTCGGTGAAGGCACCCTCGGAACAGGTTCACTGGGCTACTACCTCCTCAGGTTAAACAAGGTCACAGGTGCCCTGGGTTGGTTTATGGCAAGTGATTACTGGCTCCAGAGGATGTACCAGGATCCCGGCGACATACGTCTGGCCATTATGGACCAGGATGAATCAACCATAAATATCGCCGATACAGTACGCCTCGGTTCATGCATGAAATATGTCGGAGGTCATGCCATGCTTGGAGACAAGGGTAACGCAGCAGCAACCAACGTTAAGGTAATCAGGTTGTCTGAAGTACACCTGATTGCAGCGGAAGCAGCGATGAAACTCCCAACGCCCGATCTCACAAAGGCAGTTACCTACCTCAACAACATCCGCAAAAGAGCACCCAATCTCCCGCTCGCAACAACAGCAACCATTTCAATGCAGATGATTGAGGACGAAAGAAGCAAGGAACTATTCGCCGAGGGACAGAGATTCTTCGATATGATGAGATGGAACAAGCAGATAGAGTTGAATGATGAATTCATCTTCCCGTTTGTTGTAATTCCGAGTCGTGAGAAAATTGTAGATCGTACCTTCTTCAGGGCTATCCTTCCAATTCCGCAGAATGAGATCGATGCCAACCCGTTGATCGCAGCTCAGCAGAATCCTGGCTACAATTAGATCGTCATTAATAATTTCAGGAAAAGAGCCCCGAACTGTTCAGGGCTCTTTTTTTTTATTACTGCTGTTGATAATCTTCCCTTAAAAAGCTACTTTCACGCATAACCAAATTACTACCGAAGATGAAAACCAAATATTGTTATCCGGTATTTACAATTCTGATTTACATTGTGTTTCACACCTACGTCGGTGCTGCAATAAAACTCCCGGTAATCTTTGGAGACAATATGGTTCTCCAGCAAAAAAGCGAGGTTGCATTCTGGGGTAGTGCAACTCCAGGTTCAAACGTTACCATCAGAACCTCATGGAACGGAAAATCATACTCTGTGCGTGCCGGAACAGACGGCAACTGGAAGACAAAAGTTTCAACCCCGCAGGCAGGAGGTCCTTTTACAGTTACGATCAGCGACGGAAAGCCGGTAACACTTAAAAACGTCCTTATTGGAGAGGTTTGGGTATGCTCGGGTCAGTCAAACATGGAGATGACAATGAGGGGCTACAATAACCAACCGGTTACCGGGGCAACTGAGGCTATCGCCACTTCAACCAATAATAATATCAGACTGATTACAGTTCAGAGAAAGATTAGCCTTAACCCTGTCGCCGAAATCGAGGGTGAATGGAAACTAAGCAACCCTGAATCAGTTGCAGACTTCAGCGCAACAGCATACTTTTTCGGACTAATGCTCAACAAGGCTCTTGACGTACCCATTGGTTTAATCTCAACAAGCTGGAGCGGCACCAGAATAGAGCCGTGGATGACTGAAGAATCCTTAAAGACATTTGACTGGGTAACACTTCCCGAAAAAACAGGCAATGAAGCCAACACACCTGTGCAGACACCAACAGTACTCTACAACGGCATGGTAGCCCCTATCGCCGGATTCGGCATTAAGGGCGTAATCTGGTATCAGGGTGAGTCAAACCGGCTGGAACCTGAAAGATACCGACAGTTGCTTCCGGGAATGGTAAGAGGATGGAGAGATGTTTGGGGCATCGGGGAATTCCCATTTTATTATGCCCAGATAGCACCCTTCGATTATGGCATTGGTGAACTCAATTCAGCATACCTCAGGGAAGCACAGATGGTAGCCCTGGATAATATTCCCTATAGCGGTATGGCATGCCTGATGGATACAGGGGAGAAAGACAACATCCATCCGGCAAACAAGAAGGCCGCCGGAGACAGACTCGCTTTTCAGGCACTGGCAAAGACATACGGAATCAAGGGAATAGCTAGCGATGGGCCCACTCTTAAGGAGATAACCTTCGAGGGCAACATTGTCAGACTGACATTCAATAACGCCCAATTCGGCCTTACATCCTATGGCAAGGAAATCACATCCTTCGAGGTGGCCGGAACCAACAGGAGGTTCTACCCTGCAAAAGCAATAATAACACCTGCCGGGATCACTCTTGTCTGTCCGCTGGTAAATGCCCCTGTGGCAGTAAGATACGCCTTCAGGGATTTCATTCAGGGCGAACTCTTCAACACAGCAGGCTTGCCGGCTTCATCATTCAGAACAGACAACTGGTAGCAAATAACAGAATCAGAACTTTTAACCTTAAACCATAAGATTATGAAACACTTCTACACAATCCTGTTACTCTGTGTCACATTAGTTTCTGCAAATGGACAATGGGCGCAGATGACCAACAGCGAACTAAGCACTGTGGAATATAACGGTATCGTATACACAGGCAGTGCAGTAATCATAATAACCGATGGAGGAATATTCCGGTCAACCGACAACGGTCTCAACTGGAGCCTGTCAATCACCGGAATAGATTCAGAGACCTTAAACGCAAGGGGTCTCGCTTTTGTAAATTCCAGAACCGAAGTATGGGTCTCTGTCGCCAACAAACTATACAGATCAACCAATCATGGAGCGACATGGGACAGACCGGCATTAACCGGTTTCACCGATTTTGTCTGGTTCGATAACCTGGCAACTATTGGAAACAGACTAATTACCCAATATTCCTACTTTGATATTGGCCTTTCAGCACATATTACAAGACTGGGCTATACTGATGACGGAATCAACTGGATTGCAGGTCCGGTACTAAGTATTGACAATGACTCATGGTGGGATTTCGTGCCTTATCACAATAATCGGGCCCTCTATATTGTTGAGCATGACAATGCAACTGAAACCAGCAAGCTTTGGTTCAGTGCCGACGGCAACACGAAACAGGTTTTACCATTGACAGGTCTCTCATCTGATGCGGATATCAACAGAAGGGCTTTCTCAACTGACACATCCGGTAATACCCTCCTATTCGTCGATGAAAATGAGTCAAAATGCTACAGGTATGACTTCACCAACGAAAAGTGGGAAGAGAAAATGAACGGTCTGGAAATCAGAGACCTCTCTCTCGCCATGCTATTCAAGGCTCACCCTCTGCCTGACCGGCTTTTTGTCACAGCCCTCTATGCAGATGGTGACATGAACCTGGTAATGACCCTGTTCACATCAACTGACAATGGAGACATCTGGACGCAGGTTGCTGCACCCGGCCTGTCATACCCGTTGTTTGAGAACCAAATGATAATAGCCTCAGGGGGCAGGATTATTACCGAGCACTTCCATTCCGCCATTGTATATTCAGACGACAACGGCCAGACATGGACCAAAGCTACTGGTATTCAGGCAGGAAGCTTTCCTCTGTTAGCAGGGACTACCAATGGAGACCTTTTCACGGTAACCCAGGAACAAACAACAGGTATCCTGAGATCATCAGACAATGGTGCGACCTGGACCCAGAGCAGCGGAAACCTTGCTAACTTCCAGGGTATTTACATAATAGAAGGTCTGCAGTCTGGCGGCAACTATCTTTACGTTACTGCTGCCGAGAACCCGTTCGACCAGAAACCATTCCTTTTCCTGAGCACAGACTTCGGAGAGAACTGGACCCGGTTGACGAACGCCCCTGACTCGACAAGAAAAGAGTTCTATGGGAGGAGTATTTTATGGCCGGTGGTCAGGTTCAGTAACAACAGTGATCAGGGAACCTACCAGATGACAAAAGACGCCGGTGTTAACTGGATTAATCTGTCACCAGGGATAGATGTTCATAACCCTGACCGGATACTCGGTTTTACCGGAAACGGCACCATGGGGCTTCTTCTGATGTTCGCCGAAAAGAACAACAGGCCCAGGGTATATCTCTCAGAAAACGACGGAACTACATTTACCGACATTACATCCAATCTTGATGGTCCGACTTTTGAGATCCTCGTTGGAAACCGCCAGGGATGGAACTCAGCACCTGTACCCATTGCAGGCTTCCGCCAGGATGGTCAGGAATTCTATCTTGCTGCCTATGACTATTCTGAGGGGGGCGGAAATCTCTTCTTCTTTAAGCTAAATGAAGAGAAAAACGGCTGGATTAAAATGGGAACCACAGGTCTTGCGCTGCACTGGCCGATAGAATTCCAGTCATTGCTGCACAGAGGCGGGGTGTGGTACTTAGCTACAAGTGCCGCTGTTTATGCAAGTATCGATAATTGTGTTAACTGGGTGCCTTTATGGAACAATGAGGGATTCGTGACAGGAACAAGACCTGCATCTTTTGTCCAGAACGCCTGGGGGGTATTCCTGGGAACATACGGATCGGGAATCTGGAAGGCACAGCTAACAGCCCCGGTGATTGCCACCCTTGCCGCAACCAACATAACAGATACCGCTGCTGTAAGCGGAGGCCAATTCGTATCTATAGGGGGACTTCCAATAGCAGGCAAGGGAATATGCTGGTCAATCTCGCCAAATCCTACCGTTAATGACAACGTAATCTACAATGACAATACCTGGAAAGACTTTACTGACACCCTGAGGCTTCTTGCACCAAATACAAAATACTACGTAAGGGCCTTTGCCTGGAGTCCGAAAGGGATGGGCCAGCCTGTCTACGGAAACGAGATATCATTCACCACCGACCAGGCAACCAGAGTCGAGACAGAAAAAGGCGGTTCAGTTATGATATTCCCAAATCCCTCCGACGGGAGATTCAACCTGCTTACAGATTCAGACTGGAATGCAACTATAATGGACGTAACCGGGAAAATTGTCTGGTCAGGCCGGGCTGATACAGGTATGACCGAGGTCTCACTCAGGAATCCTGTACCGGGTCTCTACTTTATCAAACTGACAGGTAATTTCAATGAGACACAAATTATCAGGCTTCTTATTAAATGATCATTTTCAGACAAGAAACAGAAAAGGGCCCGGTTAGGGCCCTTTTCTATTTCCGAAGAACTATTCTCTCATTGTCCCTATGTGCAATCTTCTCCAGCAAATCCCTTAATTCATTGAATCTGGCCGCATTGTAAACCCCTTTGTTCAAACTTAATCTGCGAACTACAATCAGCCGGTCTCCCTCGGCATAGTAGCTGAATCTGCATTCAAGCATGTCATTACCAAGAATCATATTCATCGGTATATCTCCTGATACATAACCTGCGGGTATGTGGAAGCATGTTGAATCAATCTGCATGAGATCCCTTTTTATGACAACCGGACTTTCCCTTCTCCTGGCAAATGCAGGTACAGGGATGCCCACGCTTGCCAGACCCTGTCTGACCATCAGCATATCGCCTGAAAGTGTCACACAATTGAACGCATCAAAATCTATGGTCTTATAAATGCCTTCGCCTTCCCCGCCAGCGGGGACAATATCATATTTCCTCAGTGCGATATCATGTACGGGAATCTGTTGCAGCAATGCCTTCTGCCTGTCCTTTTCGTCCATAAGCAGAAGAGAGTGCTGCTCACCGTAAAATGTTCCACTGTACAGGCCCGATTGGGATATAAAAGCACTTCCATCGGTACCAATCCTCACATCGCTGGTTACTACTGATGAGTTATTCTCATGATTGTAGGCAGGAGTCTTCACCAGGGTTCCACCACCTGGTAAGATAAGAAGTGCGAACCTGTCGTCGGTAAAACTACCCAGATAGTTGACAGGCGCGTAGGGGTTTGTACATTCAAGCCAGATCGTATCTCCATCAAGCGGCACGCACAATACGGCATGATTGAAATAATCATTTACCATGTCGCTGCGTACCGGCCTGTTCCTTTCACCGGCATATATCAGTGCGTAATGTGATTCTATTCCTGCTACCTGCAATAGCGCCATGACATAATTCGAAAGAGCTTTGCAATCGCCGTATGAAAACCTGTCTACAGTTGCTGCATCGAAAGGAACAATGCCACCGATTCCTTCCTGTATGCTTACATATCTGTTCTTGGTCTGTGCCGGGGCCGCCAGGGCGGCAATCGTGGTCTGCATCAGG
>CAYUOS010000135.1:0-8446 GCA_964446435.1 uncultured Rikenellaceae bacterium
ATAATTGTTGGCCTGAAGTCCAGGATTGCCTCACAAATCCGCATTATTTCTGATTTATATGGCTCATCGAGAACCGATATCTGATCTTTCTCTTCCGTTTTGACAGCATCGAGATTCGGGTAATTAAAATGAAATACCCCCAACGTCATTATCGGGGTTTTGGGAGCGACTGCGCTGTTTTGACCAAATGCAATATTTGCTGAAAATGTGATGAGGACCAGGAAGAAGATGGTTTTCATGTCAATTGGTTTAACTGACAAAAAGACGCAATGCTTTCGAAAAAGCTGCAAGACTCCCGCTAATCTTATTTTCGTCACCATGTTGTAATATCGAAACTTGAAGCTCAATCAGGAATGAGGTTCCATTCAGAAAATAATGGAACTCTTTTCCAATCAGAAAAAGGAAATACCCAATTAATGCTATTGAACCCAGAATTCTCAGGGTTAGACGATAGTCTTTTGTTTTTGTTTTCAGCTCAGTTTGATTTATAAGAGATAAGAGTTCTATATAACTCAGGTGTTTTTCGACTTGCAGGTTTCTCCTTTTCTGATATTATACTATTGACTTATGATTTGCCTCAGTGGGCATCGATGAATGCGGTTTCCTACCTCTATTTCTTCAAGATCTACTTTATCAGTTGCTTTCATGGCAATGTTAAGGTCGGAAGAAATATTTTCAGCCGTAGGCATACCATGATGATTTTTAATATCCAAACCGGGGACCATCACTGTTATAGAGGTCTAATAATTCTTGCATAAGTTTTTTGAGTAGCCCTATTTTATTTTGTCAAGTTCATTTAAAACGCCAAACTTCAAATCCCTAAGTCCGGTATTTATTCTTCTGGAGGTCAGGTTTGTCAGGATTATGATGCCTGTTCTGTCCTCCGGAACAATGCAGATCATACATGTAAATCCACCTAATCGGCCTAGGTGTTCTGCAATCAGTTTTCCATTGTATTCACTCAACACCCAACCATAGCCATAAAGTACGAAGGAGGATAAAGGGTTGAACAGGTCCTTGAACTGGGTAGTCAAAATATTGTGTGGGTGGAGAATAGTGCTGAATGATTCTTTGCTTATCATGTGGTTTGGGTATTCAATTCCTAAAAGCATTTTTATCCACTGCAATAAATCATGAACATTTGATACAACACCGACTGCACCTTTATAATGTCCAACCTTCGGGAAATCAACCTTTCTCAGTCCATCACTTGTTAGCTCATGAGGTTTTGCGAAAGAAGATTTATCCATTGGGGTGGAGTCATCCACATAAGTGTTCTCCATTTTTAAGGGTTCGAATATCACTTTATTAAGATAAACCGGATAATCCAGTTTCGAAACAGATTCAATAACTTTTCCTGCAATATAAAACCCCGTATTAGCTCCCTGCCCATAGTAATTTGAATTTCGGAAATTAGACAGGCTATGGTATGAAATAGCATCATGTAGCTCAATGGCTGATAAATTGAACTCATACATTAACGTATCAAGGTAAGGAGAACCCAAATTCATTGAGAGTAGATCAGAAATGGAGACGATGTCTGAAAACGGTTCTTTAAATTGTATTGATTTAACATGTTTGATTACGGGGTCTGACCAGTTAAGTAGTTTTATATCAACAAGCTTGCCAATGCTGAAGGCAGTCATGGCTTTTGTAAGTGAGGCTATATAAAAATTTGTATTTGGGTCAACAGGTGAGTTTGCATCAATCTCTCTGGAACCAAATCCTTTCTCATAAGAGTAGGTGTCGGATTTCACAATACCAACTGCCATTCCGGGAATTGAATAGTCAGAGATTGTTTTTTTTATAAGACTATCTATTTGATTTGTCTGGCTAAAGCTACTAAGGGCAATTGTTGAAAAGAGCATAGACCACACAGCGATCCTGTTTATCCTTTTTGCAGCTGTTTTCATCGATTTTTGTGTTTTGAGTAATGAATAGGTTTGATCAATAACAAATCATTTCACCCTCGTGCCATCATTGATCAGGGGACACCTTCCTGAACCGGAATTCAGGATATGCCATGCTTGAGAGACCAAAGCGGTCGTGTATGGCGATCATTTAATATAATAGAACTCCCTTTCAGACCACTCCCCGTTTGCCCTCAATAATCTTAATGTGGTTAATATTTTGTTGTCAGAAATCCATCTCATCGTTGTCTCCTGAACCAAATCTTCGGGCTTTTCTTTTGAATATCTTCTCAAAATCAGTGTGCGGACATCAATTACTTCTCCCAAATGGATCCATACCTGGCCATTGCTCTTTGTTTCCAGAGAGTATAGGATTTTTTCAATTCTGTCAATACACCACAGAGCATTAGCTTCGTAATCAGCTGTCTTGTATGTAGAATAGACTGCAACTCCATTAGATACCATAATTGCATCAAAGATCCCTTCTATTGGATTAATAGTATCCGCTGAATTGTAAATCTTCCATTTACCAATGAGCATTTCAGGCAATGAAGCTGATATTTGCGAATGAGCTACAGTTGTACCAATGAGACAAACCAATAAGAAAAATACAAATTGTTTCATGGCAAAAAATCATGAGTTATCAACTTTCATGTCATAAAATGCAACAAAGCAATTGCTTATTGTCTATTTTGATGCAGGCTTTAACTCCATTCCGAGCTGCATAAAGGTTCCGAGAAGATCAAAATCCTCCCTCTGTTCAATGATTTTCCCGTCTGTAAAACGCAGTATTATGAGACCACCTGATTGCAAATACTTATCGGAAGCGGGAACCCCAAACCATTCTCCCTTGTGAGTACCTGTAATTGTAAACCTTGCAGCAACCATGTCTCCCTCTGCAATCATCTCTTCAACTCTGAAAAGCATATCCGGGAAAGCCTGCCAATTGGCCAATGAGGCCTGAATGTCATCTTCACGGGTTGTAGCGTTTGGACTTGAAGAAGGCAAATAGTACTTACAGTCAGGAGAGTACAATTCTGCATAAGAAAGGTCTCTTTGGTTCAATCCGTCAAAAACTTTCTGAGCAATAGCCTTGTTCCTTGCTTCAGTCTCTGCTTTTGCAACAAGAGCATCATGCTGTGAGGCGACTTCCTTGTTCTGTGCACAGCCACAAATAACGAACAGGATAGAAAGAGTCAAAAATGCATTTGTTTTCATCTTGTACAGTTATTAAAGGTTAATAGATAAAAAAATATGGATTCAATTAATACGGATCCGGAAAAGTAAAAGAGACATACAGTCAGAATCAAACGGAGCCATAAATACTCAATGACTCCATTAGAAAGCTAATGCCTGGAGGCAACAGGATTTTTACCTGGTAAATCTAAGGGATCAACCCCCGCTGGCATTATAGGTGAGGTTACAATCTTTGACACCGATGCTACATTCTTAGTCCTTGAGCGAATATGCAGGTTTTTGTTGTTCGACATGTTATTCTCAGGTCTTATCTTTCCCATTTAATGCGAAGATGGGAAGAAGTAATCGTGTGATATGTTACTGTCTCACAAAGGTTTTGGTAATCAAAATTAAGAAGAGGAATTGACAATAGCAATTTTTTTTCGGGTAAAATTGCCGGTTTTTGCCAGGTTATTACAGTCCGGCAATCATCTCCCTTATGGTGTTCATTAGTTCTGTTCCTGTTGTTTCGGGGCTGTAGCCGTTGATTACCTTTCTTATGATGCGGTGTTCGTCAAGCAGGAAAAAGACAGGGGCAGCTCTGCCGGTCTGGTATTGTTCTATTACCTCTTCGTTGGCACCGAGGAACATATAGTTAATATTATTGCGCGCTATGTAGTTTTTATGTGACAGTGTGTTCCCGGCCCAGGTCTCAATGGCGACCAGTCTGAAGTCCTCTTCGCTGAAATGATTTTTCAGATCATTCAGAAACGGAATTGATGCCTGGCACGGACCACATCCAATTCCCGTGAAGTTGATCAGCAGTACCTTGCTGTTCAGATACTGCATGGCTATTTCCCGGCCGTCGACATCCTTCAGCCTCCAGTCAGGGGCCTTCTTTCCTGCCAGGGTCTCCTTCTGTGCCGTCTCTCTTCTTTCTCCATAATTCCTTACCTCGTAATCAGGGGGTAAATATTCAAAGATGTCGAGATCTGCCATTCCGAAGGTATTTGGTTCCAGATCAAAACAGGTTGTAACGGAAATATTATGCGACATCTCTCTCCGTACCTTGTATGGCAGATCATTCGATTTGCTGATCCATATCTCATAGATTGATGTGGTCTCGCCCGTGTTGTACGGATTCTCGGGCATGTGATGCTCCCTGCCGAAGAATTCAACCTGTCTCTCCTCGTTTATCACCAGCCGGAAATAGAGGTGGTCGCCACGGTCCTCAAGGTTCAGGTCGATGCTGTCATTTGTCTCGAGTGCATACCTGATGATGTTACCGGTATAGTTTATAAACGGGGCAGACATTGGACGGAACGGAAGAATCCTGAATGTGAAATCGTCTATCATAATACCCTTCACGTCGTGATAAACCGAGATTCTTACCCTGCCATCGTATCCGAAGTTCATCCTGTTTCTGTCATCATAGTCGAAATTCACAAAGCTGGAACCGATTGTAGAATCTGCAGGATTGATTATTTCCCTGACGTAAGCCCGACCTGTAACCATGGGGGTGGTATCACCGGGCTGCCAGCTCTCGGTTTCAATTGTATAGGTAGCGGATTCAATTCTCTCAAGATTGCAGAGTACCAGCTTCAGGTAATCAGCTGTTTCTGTTTTGCCTTTACATCCGCTTATTGCAAGAAGCAGCAGAATGGGAGCAATTCTCAGGCCGGGTTTTTGCATTAGGGGGATTTGGATAAATCTACGTTATGGGCAAATATAAGCATTATGAACATATTGTTATGCCAGGTAAGGCTGCTTCTGCACAGTTGCGAGCCCAGCGGGCAGAAGTTGATCCTGTCCCGGACTGGTAATAACTGATAAGCAAATGATTTTACAGGTATGGATTCCTGTGGGTTTTAAGAGCTGTATTTTTTGAGCATTTTCCCGGAAATTTTTTCATCAGGATATTTAGCTGCGAACTCTATCCAGTAATCCCTTACGCTCTCTTTCACCTCTTTTCTGAGGATAAGTATTCCAATCAGGTTCGGCACTGCCATGAGCACTATGGCTATGTATGAAAGAGACCAGATTATTGTGGTGTCGGTGAATGAAGCAACAAAGAAGGCAGCAACGAAGAATATCCTGTAGAGTAGCACATATTTCGGTCCCGCAAGAAATGTAACAGCCCTGTCTCCGTAGTAAGACCATGATATTGCTGTAGAGAATGCAAACAGGAGCAGGCCCAGAGCCACAATGTAGCTTCCTGCGCCCTTCATTATGCTTCTGCTGAAGGCGAATGTTGTCAGCTGTGCGCTGTGGGTAAGCGACTCTCCTGTCACCTCTATCGCATGAGGGTGTGCCAGCCTGCCCCCGTTCACCTCAATAGTTCCAGAGTACGGTCCGTCGCCTGTGGCATAAAAAACATTGGTGGCAAGCGATCTGGCATGTATCAGAGAGACCCCGTCGGTCACCATTCTGCCGTGTTCCACAACCAGGTCACCGGTAAAGAGAGGCAGGGAGGCTTTTCCACGCACATGATCGCCGAGCTTCTGCACATCACCGCTTTCGCTGTCGTTATAAATTCCTTCTACATATTGCATGTCAGTAGTCTGGAACCGGTTTTCTGTTTTGGTGTTCCAGGCGCCTGATGAAAGCACGACCAATCCTGTCAGTGTGCAGATGCAAATAGTATCGATAAATGGTTCCAGCAGCGCTACCATTCCCTCTGAGACAGGTTCGGGTGCCCTTGCGGCAGAGTGCGCAATTGCTGCGGAACCCTGACCCGACTCGTTGGAAAAGAGTCCTCTGTTGACACCTCTGTTCATGGCGAAGGCAAACGTTGCCCCGAGGAAGCCACCGCTGGCCGCCGAACCGGTAAAGGCGTTGGCAAAAACAGCACCCAGCGACGGAAGAATATTGGAGTAGTTCGAAAAGATCACAATCAGTGACCCGACCAGATAGAGTATCGCCATAAAAGGCACCATAACCGAGGTCACCTTTGCAATGCGCTTAATTCCGCCGATAATGATAAGGGCAAGCAAAACGGAGAGGATAGCTCCTGTAATTATATGCTTAACTCCTATGGTTGCGTATACTGCATTTGAGATGCTGTTTATCTGAGGCAGGCTTCCTGTGCCGAAAGAGCATAAAATAGTGGAACCGGCAAAGAAGACCCCGAGGATAAGACCGGTTTTAATTACCCTTCCCTTGCGCGTAGTGATGTCAAGCCTCTTCTTCATATAGTACATTGGACCGCCCGAAACACTCCCGTCAGGCAGGATGTCTCTGTATTTATGTGATATAGATACCTCTACCATTTTGGTACACATGCCAATTGCCGCTGTTATCAGCATCCAGAAAAGGGCTGCAGGGCCGCCGAGGTGAATAGCCAGGGCGACCCCTGCAATGTTACCGGTTCCCACAGTACCCGAAAGAGCTGTAGAGAGAGCCTGAAAATGAGAAGTGTCTCCGACATCGCCTGAATGATCGTACTTGCCACTGGTAATTCTTACAGCATGTCTGAAATACCGTAGCTGAGGAAGACCCAGGTAAACGGTAAAGAACAATCCGGTTCCGATAAGAAGCACCATGAACCAGACATGCCCGCCCAGGTAACTGTCGAGCCCTACCAGGAAGTCGTTGACCTTTTGCATATTCAATGCTGAGTTATTTTTATATCTTCAGGAAGCCTATGCTGTTGAGGAACACAATGGTGATTGCAATGGGTGCAACGAAGCGGATGATAAATCTATAAAGCATAAAATACCTTGTTTTCAACGCTCCGCCGTTTGAAAGTTCATCCAGTACTTCCTTTGCCGGGAAGAACCATCCCAGAAAGATGACGATGAGTAGCCCGCCGAGCGGCAGCAGAATGTTTGCCGTTGTGGTATTGAACAGATCAAAGGTGTTGAGTCCGAACAGCTTGATTCCGCTCGTCACTCCCAGTGAAAGCGATGCTGTAATACCAAGTATGAACATTGAGATTGTAGCGAGCAGTATTGCCATTCTGCGCGTCAGTCCGAGCTGTTCAGAGAAGTATGCCACGATTACCTCAAGGACGGATATGGTTGATGTGAGGGCGGCAAGAGCCAGAAGCAGGAAAAAAATAAATGCAAAAATCATACCTGCCGGCATCTGCTGGAATATTCCGGGCAGCACTATGAATGTAAGCGCTTCGCCCGATGCCGGCGATATTCCGAAGGCAAAGACAGCCGGGAATATTGCTATGCCGGCCAGCACTGCCACCAGTGTGTCGATGAGTGATACCTGCACCGAGGTGGCTGCAAGCTTGTTATCTTTCTGAATATAAGACCCGTAGGTGATAATGGTACCCATACCAATACTGAGTGAAAAGAAAACCTGTCCGAGGGCCATCAGCACCACCGATCCGGTTACCTTGCTGAAGTCGGGTTTGAAAAGGAAGATTAGCCCTTTCCCACTTCCTCCAAGGGTGAGTGCCTTAACGCACATAATCAGCAGCAGGATGAAGAGGACAGGCATCATTATCCTGGTTGCCTTTTCAATACCCTTTCTGATGCCTCCGAGGACGATAATTGAGGTTGCTATCATGAAGATTGTGAACCAGAGTGCCGGACGGAGCGACTCGCCCCTGAATGAGTTGAACATAGCTGTCAGTTCGTCAGGGCTCTTTTCCCTGAAACCGCCGATAATTGTCTGGTAGATATACTCGAGGGTCCATCCTGCCACTGCGGTGTAGAAGGCCAGTATCATAAAAGCTGAGATGACACCCATCATACCAACCAGGTACCATGGTTTGCCGGGTGCCAGTACGCGGAAGGCACCCACCGGGTTTCGCTGTGAGCGTCGTCCTATGGCCAGCTCCGACATCATAACCGGGATTCCGATTGAAAACATTATGGCAAGGTAGATAAGAAGGAAGGCACCGCCGCCATTTTCACCAAGGACATACGGAAACCTCCAGATATTGCCGAGGCCAACAGCTGATCCGGCTGTGGCTGCAATTACCCCGAGTCTGCTGCCGAATGAATCTCTGCCCTGAAACCCTTGACTGCTCATAAACCAGAAAATAGTTGTGGATGTTTTTCAAGAGATCAAAGTTTATAAAAAACCCGGCTCATTATTCGGGTATGTGAAAATAAATATTGTGAAGGGCACAAGGCTTGGGTGGCAGTACGTTTTGTCAAGCCTTATCATTAGCACTGTTGATAATTTGTAAGTTACTTAAGGCATCGGTGACCGGGGGTTGAGGGAAATAAAGGCTATTTTTGGCGGCATAATAATCAATACCCCATAAAAATGTCGCAACAGTATCTCGATCATTCAAGGGCGATCCTTACGTCTAAACGTTCAAATTTCAAGGGTGGCAGCAAGGGCTCAGGGATTATCTCCCTGTTCGGTTACCAGAATGAATATGACCTTACGGAGGG
>CAYUOS010000136.1:0-5753 GCA_964446435.1 uncultured Rikenellaceae bacterium
CATTAATAGTTTTCTCATAACATCTGGATTAGGTTAATGAATACTATAAACTTGGAATGAATTGAATTCAAAAAACATAAGTTCTATTTAACAGAATAGCTTGTATAGTTTGTCAGTCAGGTAATGAGCCTGTAAAGATAAACATTTTTTAACACTTATATCAATCATGGTTTTTTTTCAACAATCGTAAAGTTTGAAAAAACCCGACTGCAAATTAATCTATTTTTGCATTGATCCTATTCTCTTAACAATAATCAAGAGTCTTAATGGCTGGTTTTACGCATCTGCACCTGCATACACAATACTCGATTCTCGATGGTGCTTCCGAGATTAAGTCCCTGGTAAAGAGGGCCGGGGAGATCGGACTCGAGGCCCTGGCAATAACCGACCACGGCAATATGTTCGGCGTAAAGGAGTTTCATGATGCCACAACCAACGCTGGTATCAAGCCAATTATAGGCTGCGAAATGTACGTGGCCAGAAGGCCAATAGGCGAGACCGCAGGCAAGGAGGACAGGTCGGGGCATCACCTGATACTGCTGGCAAAAAACCTCAAGGGTTACCATAACCTGGTGAAGCTCGTTTCGATAGGATACAAGAAAGGATTCTATTATAAACCCAGGATTGACAAGGAGTTACTGAGGGAGTACCGCGAGGGACTGATCGCAACCTCTGCGTGCATTGCAGGTGAGATTGCAGACGAGATACTGCGCGATAACCCAGCCGGAGCAGAGAATGCCCTGGGTTCCTACCTCGATATTTTCGGTGAAGACTTCTACCTCGAAATTCAGAGGCATGAAACGATTAACCCAACAGCCGATCGCACAGTATTCCCATTGCAACAGAAGGTTATCTCTCACTTTAAAGAGCTGGCCGCCAAGCATAACGTAAAGATAGTGGCCTCAAACGACGTGCATTTTATTCACAGGGAGGAGGCTGATGCTCACGATATTCTCATTTGCATTAACACCGCAAGTGATTATGACGATCCTAAACGGCTGAGGTATACAAAGGAAGAATACCTCAAGAGTGAGGATGAGATGAGGCAGATCTTCAGCGACATGCCTGAGGCTGTGGAGAATGTAGCTGAGATTGTTGGCAAGGTAGAGTCCTACTCCCTTGAGCATGACCCGATAATGCCGGAATTCGAGTTACCGGAGGGGTTCACCGACAAGGATGAATACCTCAGGCACCTGACACTAGAGGGAGCAAGGGAGAGATGGGGAGAAATATCCGATGAACTGAGGGAAAGGATAGGTTTTGAGCTTGACACGATAGCCTCGATGGGATTCCCGGGCTATTTCCTGATAGTTCAGGATATCCTCAGGGAGGCCAGAAAGATGAACGTCTCTGTCGGCCCGGGGAGAGGCTCTGCAGCAGGCTCGGTCGTTGCATACTGCCTGAAGATAACCGATATCGACCCGATTAAATATGGTCTGCTGTTCGAGCGATTCCTCAATCCTGACAGGATATCAATGCCCGATATCGACATCGACTTCGATGAGGACGGACGCGAGGAGGTACTGAAATATGTTGTCAGAAAATATGGTTACGACAAGGTAGCCCACATCATTACCTTCGGTACAATGGCCTCGAAGCTGGCAATCAGGGACGTAGCCAGGGTGCTGAAGTTGCCGTTGCCCGATGCCGACAGACTCGCAAAGCTGGTTCCCGATAAACAGAAGATAAGCCTGAAGGAAGCCTATGAGGAGTCACCCGAACTGGCAAGGGAGAGAAACTCTGAAAATGAGCTTATCGCCAGAACCCTGAGGTTTGCTGAAATACTTGAAGGATCGGTAAGGCAGACAGGCGTACATGCCTGCGGGGTAATAATTGGCCGTGAGCAGCTCGATGAGCATATTCCGGTATGTACCGCCAAGGATGCAGAACTGTTTGCCACGCAGTACGACGGCGATCATGTTGAGTCTGTGGGGTTGCTCAAGATGGACTTCCTGGGTCTGAAGACTCTCTCGATTATCCGCGATGCACTTACCAATATAAAAAAGTCAACAGGTATTGAGATAGATATCAATACCATTCCTCCCGATGACAGGAAAACCTTCGATCTCTTCAGCAACGGTGAAACCACCGGGTTGTTCCAGTTTGAATCGACCGGCATGAAGAGGTACCTTCGCGAACTGAAGCCCAACAGGTTCGAGGACCTGATTGCGATGAACGCCCTCTACAGGCCGGGACCGATGGAATACATACCCAAGTTCATACGCAGAAAGCACGGAGAGGAAAAGATCGACTATGAACTGCCTGTGATGGAGAAATATCTCGATGACACCTACGGCATCACGGTATACCAGGAGCAGGTGATGCTTCTGTCACAGGAGCTCGCGGGTTTCACCAAGGGGCAGGCTGACTCTCTCAGAAAGGCAATGGGCAAGAAGAAGCGTGATATAATGGACCAGATGAAGGTTCGCTTCTTTGAAGGCTGCCAAAAGAAGGGGCATTCCCTCACAATTGCAGAGAAGATATGGACCGACTGGGAGGCCTTTGCCGAGTATGCCTTCAACAAGTCTCACTCAACCTGCTATGCCCTGATTGCTTACCAGACAGGTTATCTCAAGGCCAATTACCCTGCCGAATACATGGCCGCCGTCCTCAGCCGCAACCTCAGCGATATCAAGAAGATCACCATCTTCATGGACGAGACAAGAAGGATGGGTATCGAAGTGCTCGGCCCCGACATCAACGAGAGTGATTTCCACTTTACCGTCAACAAGGCCGGTAACATCAGGTTCGGGCTGGGTGCCATCAAAGGCGTGGGAGAGAGTGCTGTAACGCAACTGCTCGAGGAGCGAAGCGCCACCGGACCATTTACCGATATCTACAACCTTGTTGAAAGGGTTAACCTCAACTCACTCAACAAGAAAACCCTCGAGGCTATGGCCGTGGCCGGTGTCTTCGACTGTTTTGAGGGAACCAACAGGGCACAGTATTTTGCACCCGATACCAAGGGAAACAGCTTTATCGAAAACCTCATAAGGTTCGGGAACAGCATCAAGGAGCTGCGAAAGAGCTCACAGCAATCTCTTTTCGGGGATGCAGGAGGATTTGACATCGTAAAACCCGTGCCTGCCGAGTCACCCGACTGGCCGAAGCTCGAAAAGCTAAATCGCGAGAAGGAGGTTATTGGTATATACCTCTCCTCACACCCCCTCGATGATTTCAGGCTAGAAATGGAATCATTCTGTACCGCAAATCTCTCTGAGCTGCAAAACCTGAAGGAATACGCCGACAGGGAGGTTACCGTCGCAGGAATGATAACCGATGTAAGGAGCGGTATAAGCAAAAACGGAAAGCCATATGGTACCTTCACCCTCCAGGATTATACCGACTCGTTCAGGTTCATGCTTTTTGACAAGGACTATATTGAAAACAGCAAGTATATAAACACGGGCTATTACCTGCTGATAAAGGGAAAAATACAAAAAAGACAGTACAACGACGATTATGATCTGAGGATAAAAACCATACACCTGCTCTCAAGTGTAAGGGAAGATCTGATTAAGTCTATTACGATAAAGGCCCGCTCAGAGGATATCACTTCAGAGTCAGTGGGAGAACTTCTCAGGATCATAAGGGAAAACAAGGGCAAGACCGAGCTGAAGGTACAAATAAGCGAGCCATCGGAAAAGATAAGGTTCAGGTTGTTCTCCCGCTCTGCAAGGGTAAAGCTTACAAATGATTTCGTTGCCTTTCTCGACGACCACCCTACATTTGAGTATAAAGTAAATTAGCTATATTTGCCGCAGTCTCAAAAAAAGGTAAACTATATAATATATAAGGTATGGCACTGGAAGTAAATGACAGCAACTTCGATGAATTAGTACTCAAGGCTGACAAACCCGTACTTGTAGATTTCTGGGCAGAATGGTGCGGCCCCTGCCGGGTGATTGCTCCATACATTGAAGAGATAGGAAAGGAATTCGAAGGCAAGGCTCTTGTCGCAAAGTGCGATGTAGACGTCAGTTCAGGGATTGCAGCCAGGTTCGGCATCAGAAACATCCCAACCGTGCTCTTTTTCAAAAACGGGGAGGTGGCTGACAAGCAGGTGGGTGCTGTTCCGAAAGCAACATTTGTTGCCAAGCTCACTGCCCTGATGTAGTAGCCTGATTGCGGTATCGCGATTTTTCTGTATAACCCGCCAGGTAATCTCTGATTAGAGAAATGAGAATTTGTGTCTTTGCATCATCGAGCAGCCTGCTCCATGAGATGTATGGTAATGCAGCTGCTGAGCTCGGCAGTCTGTTGGCCGCTGAGGGATTCGGTATTATCTACGGAGGTGGAGGAATCGGACTTATGGGCAGGCTTGCTGACTCGGCACTCGCATCAGGTGGAAGTGTTACAGGTGTAATCCCTGGGTTCATGAAGGAGGAAGGATGGGGCCACAAGGGTGTTTCAGAGATGATAATAACCGACGACATGCACAGCAGGAAGAAGAGGATGTTCGAACTCTCTGATGGAATTGTCGCTCTTCCGGGAGGCATAGGCACACTTGAGGAACTCACCGAAGCAATTACGCTCAAGCAACTTGGAATATATGACGGACCGGTGGTAATACTCAATACCCTTGGCTTCTATGACATGTTTCTCAAAATGCTCGACAAGATGGTGTCGGAGAATTTTCTCAGGCCGCAGCACCGTGATATATGGACAGTCGCAGCCACCCCGGCAGAGGCGATATCACAGATAAAAAACTACGGGGGATGGATACCCAACCCCCGTGGCATAGCAAAGATCTGAATCTGTTTCAGATAATCCTGCAACCGATTATCAAAATGTCATCCACCTGTGGCAAAGCTCCCCTCCAGGAGATCATCTCTGCATCAAGCCTGCATTTCTGATCAGCAACAGCCATTGGGGATATTTCAACCAGCAACTTCTTGAAGGCAGCGCTTTTGTACTTACTGCCGTCAGGTCCTCCGAACTGGTCGGCAAAACCATCTGAACTCAGATATATCATATCGCCCGAAACAATGTCCACCTCGACATTTGTGAACCTCTTCTGCTCCTGCACACTCGACATTCCGATCGGAAACCTGTCGGCCTTGTAAAGCTTCATCTCCTTGTTTCTGACTACATAGAGCGGATTATATGCTCCGGCGTATTCCATTGTGCGCTTCTTCTTGTTCAGTGCCACCAGTGAAAGGTCCATCCCGTCGTTTATTGTTGTCTCGTGTCTTGCAAGAAGAGCCTTTACCACTTCATTGTTCAACTGGTCGAGGATGGCCGCCGGTTTTACAAGCCCGTATTCTCTCACAATCTTGTTAAGAGAGTTATGCCCGATAATAGACATGAAGGCGCCAGGCACACCATGACCGGTGCAGTCGACAGCTGCAATGAACATATAGTCGCCGTTGTCATACATCCAGTAGAAATCGCCGCTCACAATATCCTTCGGCCTGAAGAAGATAAAGGTCTCGGGAAACAGATTGTCAGGAGGCAGCATCGCCCTCTGTATTCTCTCGGCATACCGTATGCTTGCAGTGATGTCACGGTTCTTCTCCTCAATTATCTGGCTCTTCTGTACAACCTCTGCAGTTCTTTCCACTACCTTCTCTTCTAGAACCTTCTTTTCTTTTACCAGATTCATCTCCCTGAGCTTGATGTATGCGGCCGTTATTGCAAGGGCCAGCACCACCATCATCATTATGAACCATGTCGTCCTGTAGAATGGGGGCCTTATGAAGAATGAGAACGAAACCGGGTCTTTATCCCAGAAGCCGCTGCTGTTTGAAGCC
>CAYUOS010000136.1:5853-8437 GCA_964446435.1 uncultured Rikenellaceae bacterium
GAAGAATGAGAACGAAACCGGGTCTTTATCCCAGAAGCCGCTGCTGTTTGAAGCCATGACCCTGAAAGTGTACTGGCCGGGCGCAAGGGAAGGATAGTAGGCTGTAGTCTGATTTGTCACGGGCCTCCATGTCTTTTCAGCTCCCTCAAGCATAACCATGTATCCGACTGCATCAGGATTGGTTATACATACACTGTAGTAATCGAAGGATATGGTGTTTTCCCTGTAGCTCAGGCGGAGGCCATCGGTCATCTCAACCAGCTCCCTGTTAACCGTCATACGGCTGAGATGCGTCATGGGCGTGGTATTGACAGGAGGAAACTTCCTTGTATCAATAACGGTAACACCATTTGTGGTACCAAACCAGAGCCTCCCCTGCTTGTCCCTGAATGCACCGTTGGGAGTTGCCTCAATGCCGGTAAACCCGTTTCTTCGGGTGAAGGTTGCTATCGTACCATCGGCAATATGATATCTGTTGAGACCTCGGTTCGTCCCTATGTACATATACTCACCGTCTGCCAGCAACTGTTTTATGTTGTTCGAGAGCAGCCCATCGTTGTCGGTCAGTTTGAAATCCACAGAATCATTCTTCAGGACAATAAGCCCGCTTTCGGTACCTACCCAAACCCTGCCGTCAGGTGTCTCTGTAATTGTCCTTGGCTTGTATTCATCACCCATTTCAATGATCCTGAATTCCCCCTTCTCAGGGTCGTTGTACGGAGTGTGCTTTGTCAGCCCTATACTATTCTCTGAACCTATCCATATATTGCCCTTGCTGTCGCAGTACAATACTGTAATCAGGTTACCTGCAAGACCCGCACCTCTTCTGTACTGATATCCTGTCAACTCATCCGGATCCCAGAGCCAGACACCATCAATCGAAGTCCCGACCCAGACCCGGCCCTTCCTGTCCAGGGCCAGCGCTCTTGTTCTCCTGTCATGCTGCCCCGATGGCCAAATAAGCTTGCCGTTAAGGTATGAGTCCCAGTGAAACTTCCTGCTACCATGGTTGTAAACTGATACCCCCATATCATCTGTCCCCACCCATAACAACCCCCTCTTATCAGGGACGAGAAAGCGTATGCTTTCACCTGTTCCGTAGCTGGTTGAATACCTGTTGTGAAGTGCAACGGGCCTCATGCCATCCTCCGGGTCAATAACCGAAATACCTGAACCCGAGGCAAGCCATATCCTCCCGGATGGTTCCTCCCATATTGAGTATACAGCCTTTCCTGCAGGTATATTTTCTCCCTCTATCGTAAAAATGTGGTCTCCCTTGTAAATGCTGAACCCTTCCGCCCAGTCTGTAATGAAAATGTTCTTCTCATTGTCCTCCATCAGCGAAAGAACATTCATTGCATATAATCCGTTGGTATTGTTGTAATTCCTGACCCGGTCGCCCGAGAAGACTGAGATGCCCCCTTCCCAGGTACCAACCCATATATCACCCCTGTAATCCTCCAGCAGGCTGGTGACGAAGTTCCGTGCAAGGCCGTCACGCCTGTCAAATACCTTCAGTTCGCCGTTATCTTTGTGTATCCTGTACAAACCGCCGTACTGGGTGCCGAACCAGAAATAGCCGTGTGAATCTTCCAGCATACAGGTAAACTGCCATTCCCGGGTCAGACCGGGAAGACCAAAGGGTTCAAATCTGTCGGATTCAGGATTATGTACCGCTATTCCCTTGATATCGGTAATAGCATAATAATTACCATGCAGGTCGATATATGACCCCGGTACAATATCGCTGAGACCTTCACTTCCATGGTATTGTTTGCCAAAAAGCAGGGTGTCGCCCTGACCCGGGAAGTCAATCCGCATCGCTCCGTTAAGCCAGGTCGTAACCCAAAGATAAGAACCATTCTGCCTGATGCTGGTAATGTCACTGACGATGTGTCCGTCATCAAATACGGCTTTAATGAACCTGTGTCCGTCAAAATAGCTGATGCCTCCGTTAAGATGACCGAACCATATTCTTCCCAGGGTATCCTCGCACATTGAGCGCACCCCGTCAGGAGCCAGCCCGTTATCAACATTGTAGTTCTCTATCTTCGAGCCGTCGAAACGCGAAAGCCCTACGTCGGTTCCCAGCCAGATGAAATCCCTCGAATCCTGCAATGAGACAAATACCATCGAGGTATTTAAATTCTGCTCAGCACCATACTTCTCAAAATACCAGGTCTGTCCATTTGCCGGCTGAACAATAGCCATAAAAAAGAAGATCACCAGGAGCGTATTCCTGATGATCCTCCAAATATTGAAAAAATCAGTATGTCTCATTATGATCTATTTGGCAATGAAGAAAAAGGTCCCGTTTTCATCATACAATCCGGTGATCTTTCCAAACCTGGGACTCTGCTGGTTTACTGCCTGATGAGCCGTAGTCACCTGCCTCACAACATCGTCAATCGGGATACAGTTATTGTTTGGATTATTCATAAGCACATTGAAGAAAGTCTGAGTAAACTGTGAATTGTCACGGGCAATTTCATAACCAGCCGATGAAAGGACCAGGCTGGATTTCCTTGCAACATCATTAATATCTGCGCAACTGCGTTGCCTGCTGACATCACGCATAGCCGTG
>CAYUOS010000137.1:0-8200 GCA_964446435.1 uncultured Rikenellaceae bacterium
ACCTCACACCTCACACCTCACACCTCACACCTCACACCTCACACCTCACACCTCATACCTCATACCTCATACCTCAAGCTTCAACTCTGTGCCCTTTTACCCCTGTACTCAGTCAGATACGCCTGAAGATCAGCATAAACCTCGGGAGCCATTATCACAAGCCCGATAATATTTGGAAATGCCATAGTGAGTACCATCATGTCTGAGAATGCTATAACATTATTGAGGCTCGAGGATGCACCAATTACTGTAAAGGAAAGGAAGATGACATAATAAACTACGAACAGCGAACGCACCGGCAGGCCAATTCTCCTTACCGGTTTCTCAAGAAGGTACCTGAACCCGTTATATCCGTAATATGACCATGAAATCATTGTAGAGAAAGCAAAACAGAGTATCGAGATTACCAGCAGGTATGGGAACCAGGGAAAAACAGTTGCAAATGCCGATGATGTCAGCTGAGCACCTTCAAGGGCATCCCGGGTATCTGCCACACCGGTAAAGATTATCACCATGGCCGTCATGGTACAGATAACGATTGTATCTATAAAGGGTTCAGCAAGTGCCACTATACCCTCCTTGACCGGATTGTCAGTACGGGCTGCTGCATGCGCGACGGCAGCAGACCCCACCCCTGCCTCATTTGAGAAAGCACCTCTCTGGAATCCCGTAATCAGCACACCTATGATACCACCCTTCACAGCAACCGGACTGAATGCACCCCTTATAATGATAAGGAAGACCTCACCTACTCTGTCGTAATTCATCAGTATTATAATCAGGGCAGCGCCGACATAGAGGAATGCCATGAAAGGCACCAGTCTTGAGGCTACCCTGGCAATGCTCTTTATCCCTCCATATACCACGATTCCGATTATTACTGCCAGGCCTATGCCGAACCAGAAGCCATACGGCTCCATTCCCGGAAAGATAAGTCTGAACTGGGCAAATGACTGGTTTGCCTGGAACATGTTGCTGCCACCGAAGCTTGCGAGAACCATCATAATTGCGCTGAAAACGGCCAGCACCTGACCCAGTGCCCCCAGGTTCCTCTTCTTCAGGCCCTTGCTGAGGTAGTACATAGGTCCGCCTGACACCCGGCCCTCTTCATCAATGTTCCTGTATTTCAGTCCGAGGGTACACTCGGTAAACTTCATTGACATACCCAGGAAACCGGCAAGTATCATCCAGAATGTTGCACCCGGTCCGCCTATTGTGATTGCTATAGCCACACCGGCAATGTTGCCCAGTCCAACCGTAGCTGAAAGAGCTGTTGCAAGGGCCTGGAAATGGCTTACCTCACCCTTGTCTCCCTTCTTGTCATACCTTCCCGAAATAAGTCCGAAAGAATGCCTGAACAGCCTGATATTTACGAACCTCATCCGGAACGTAAAATAGATGCCACCCAGAATCAGCCACAACACTACTATAGGTATTCTCGCACCGACATCAATGCCGACAGCTGCCACCGGGTCCCAGAAGAATATCTTCTCCAGAAATCCGACTATAGGCCCGAAAGCCGCATCTATCTTACCAGGTTCACCCAAAATCAGGCACTAAAAACTCCCGCCGAGCAGTCCGTATATAAACACCATAGCTATTGCCAGGGGTGCAAGAAACTTAAGTACAAACATAAGCAGTCCGGTTATCCTGACGCTATAAAGGCCACCACTGGTGATCTCATCACTGAAGGCCTTTCTTCCAAGGTACCAGCCTACAAAGAGAACAATGCAGATAGCGCCCAATGGAAGAAGAATATTGGCTGTTGAATATTCAAACCAGTCGAAGAATGTCTTTCCGGCAAGGGTGACACCTTTAAGCGTACCAAACGAGAGGGTGGCAAAAACACCGAGGAAGGCAATAGATACTGAGCCTATTATAGTTGCCTTTGCCCTTGTCATCTTAAGCTCCTCTGATAGGTATGCCACCACCACTTCAAGTATCGAAACGGTTGAGGTAAGGGCTGCAATGGCCAGCAGCAGGAAGAAGAATATCGAGAAGATATGGCCTCCCGGCATCTGGGCGAAGATGTTTGGCAATACCACAAAGACGAGGCCCGGGCCGGCAGCAGGATCAATGCCGTAGGCAAATACCGCAGGAAATATCATCACTCCCGCCAATACTGCAATGATTGTATCAGACATTGATACCTGGAAAGCTATACCCGGTAAATGATTATCTTTTCTTACGTACGATCCGTATGTAATGAGGGTTCCCATGCCAATGCTGAGTGAAAATGCAGCCTGACCCAAAGCTATCAGCACAGAGTTCCAGGTTATCTTCGAGAAGTCGGGCTTGAAGAGAAAGCTGATTCCTTCGCCGGCACCCGGCAGGGTAAGTGACCTGATGCTTACAATGAGAATCAGCACCACCAGCACAGGCATCAGTATCTTTGTATACTTTTCTATTCCTTTCTTCACACCAGAAAAGATAATGAATGCCGTAAGACCCATGAAGACAAGCTGCCACAACAGTGGCCTGAATGTTCCTGCATGGAATGTCTCAAAGCTCTCAGCCAGCTGTCCGGTGCTCTGGCCTGCAAAACCACTGCCGACAGACTTGACAAGATACTCGAGGGTCCATCCTGCAACAGTGCTGTAGAAGGCAAGTATCAGGAATGCAGCCACTATGCCCATCACCCCTACAAGATACCATGGTTTGCCGGGGGCCAGCTTTCTGAATGTACCAAGGGCATTCCGCTGTGCCCGGCGACCGATCGATAGTTCGGCAAGCATCACCGGAAATCCGATCGCCAGTATGAAAAACAGGTAAATAAGCAGAAATGCCCCTCCCCCGTTGGCACCGGTTACATACGGGAATCTCCATATGTTTCCAAGACCTACCGCAGAGCCAACAGCTGCAGCAATTATTCCTATCTTACCTGAAAAGGTATCTCTCTCCTGACTGTCAAATCCGGCCATAATCAAAAAGAATTAAGTTATCGTTGTCTCTTCCCGCATAGAACGGAAAAAGGAGGCTAAAATTTGTGAAAATTGTTATCCCATGCAATACCATAACAGCAACCCTCATCGCCACCAATAGTCATATAACTGACCAGCAACACAATAGAGCACTGATAATTTTTACTATTATAAAACATAACAGGAATGGAATGAATAATCAGAATGGGTATCCTATACCAAGCATAAATGTGAAGTCCTCACGCAGGTTATACTTGCGCCTCATTCTGATCCATTTTGGTGTATCCTGTATGGCCGGGTCGCGAAGCTTTATGCCGATATCGGTTCTCAACAGCACAAAATTAAGATCAAACCTCATTCCGAAACCTGTGCTCAGGGCCAGGTCGTCATAGAATTTATTGAATCTGAAGACGGCTCCGGGTCTGTCAGTATCATCCTTAATTGTCCATATATTTCCTGCATCGAGAAAGACGGCTCCCTCAAGTATCCAGAAAAGCTTGAACCTGTATTCTGCATTGAGTTCAAGTTTCATATCGGCTGTCTGGTTTATGAATGAAGGTATATCATTTACAAATGAGCCCGGACCGAGCGATCGCACCTGCCATCCCCTGACACCGTTGGAGCCTCCTCCGAAGTACTGCTTCTCAAAGGGCAATGCCTTTGAATTGCCGTAGGGTATTCCGGCTCCCAGGAAGCTTCGGAGTACTATCGAGCTCACATCATTAATTATATACCTGTATCTCAGCTCAATATCTGACCTGACATACTGGGCAAACTGCTGACCGAAGAGTGTATAGCTCTCGTCACTCTTATCAGCGCGTGCAATTGTGCTTCCAAGTGCAGCAAGGTTACCGGCCAGCTCGATATTGAACTTGAAAAAGGAGTGGTCGCGCGACCGCTGAATTACCTGATCGTTGTAGATATAGGTATAGCTGCCTCCCATTATCAATACATCCTTGTAGCTGTATGAGAGGTACGAAGATGTGTCAATTCTCAGAGCAAAGTCAGGGTCAATGTATGGCAGCTTCACCAGGTTCATCTGAAGAGGGTACAGCATGTGATTCCTGTAAACGCCCTGTTCCCAGTTGTAACCGAACGTAGCATTCACAACAGTCCTTGAATAAACAGGTATCTTGTGGAAGTTGTATGCCAGCTGGAGATAGCTCTTGGGGTTGTACCTGCTGATAAAGCCAGCATTTCTTGCAAAGGGGAAGAGGAACTCGGGGAATGCAAGGCTGGCCTCAACACCAAGTTCCTGTGTGCTTCTGAACCCGGTAACCTCCTCAGATAGTGACTCATAGGCTCCCTTCAGCTTGAGATTGAACTGCTGGGCACCGTGGAAAAGGTTTTTGTGCGTGTAGATAAAGTTCATCGCCGCACCCAGGTTGCCGGCAGAGTTGGTACCCTCAATCAGGTATGTAAATGACTGCTGATTGAACGGGGTAAGCTGAATTACCGCATCAATATGCCTCTCTCCTGACTCCGGCATCGCAGGTTGAGGAGGTTCATTGTAATTGATATTCACCAGCCGGTAGGTTTTAAGCCCTACCAGTTGCCTGTGGGTTCTTTCGGTACGGGTTACGTTGAATGGCATCCCCGGATTAATAAGGAGATTCTGCCCGAGAAGGTCAAACCTTACTCTTTGCTTTCCGGGCGGTGTGATAAAGTAATAACTGTTATGCATTACCGTGTCGAGCGATCGCAGGTACCTCTCACCTGCTGACATAGCCTCTCCCGGGTTGAACTCGGGGAACACATATACATTCCTTACCCGGTACTTCCAGTGTGGTACCGTTCTGATACCCTCAGACCTTTCAGGTGAAACAGCCGCCCTCACAATACATGTTATATCGACCATGTTATTGCCGATGGTATCGTTTACACGAAAATGAATGAAGTCACTGCTGAAGGCATAGTAGCCATGGTCCCTTATATGTCGTTCAATCCTTGAGCGCTCGGCTGCAAGATCATCAAAATCATACCTGCTGCCGGGCTTAATCAGGCAATTCTGATTATCGAACTCTATCAGGGGTACCAGGGCCGGATCCTCGATCTCGTAGTTGAAGTCCCTGATTATATAAGGTGTAGAGGTATCTACCCGGTAATAGACCTTCGATCTCTTCTTTGCGGTTTCAATGGTTTCATAAACAGCAGCATCGAAATACCCCTTCGACCTCAGATAAAGAAGCAGCTGCTCCTTGCTCCTGGAGGTGGAGTATATATCAAAAATAACCGGTTCCTCACCGATATTCCTTAGCCAGCCGTGGGGCCACCGCTCCTTGTCGAGGTTCGACCAGTTGTAAAGTCCAAGGTGAAAGCGGGAACCAAAAATCCTCTTGTTAGGCTGCTGCCTTATGAACGGCCTCAGCTCACCCCTTGTCACTTCATCACCGGTAATATCGATATATGTTCTGTCAAGGAGAGACTCACCCTGGGGCACATATTTGGTTGGATTGCACGATGCCAATACGATCAGCGACAGTAAAAGAAGCCTTACGAAACTCTTTTTATTTTTATTTGAAACAAAATATTCCAAAATTTGCCCTGATGAATTGGTCATCACAAATATATTAATTATTGAGTTGCAGCCAATGTTAAGCAAAGCACGTGCCTCATTTATTGTCTCGCTTCAGAAAAAGAAATTCAGGGACGAAAACGGCCTCTGCGTCATCGAGGGCGACAAGATGGTCAGGGACTATATCTCTGCAGGAATGCCGGTTGAGACGGTTTATGCGAAGCGGGAGTGGATAGCCTCGCAGAAGGAAGGTTTCTTCAGCCGGGTCAGAGAGACTATACCGGTAACATACGACGAGATAAAGAAGATCAGCTCCCTGACAACACCGCACAACGCGCTTGCCTTGGTGAGGGTAGATAAATCAGAACCTGACTTCAGCGAGATCACTGCCGGCTATGTCATTGCACTTGAGTCTGTGCAGGACCCCGGCAACCTCGGTACAATCATCAGGTCAGCCTCATGGTTTGGCATACCATATATTATATGTTCAACCGACAGCGTTGACTGTTACAATCCGAAAGTCTTGCAGGCTTCAATGGGAGGCCTGATAAAGGTAAAAGTGCTTTACGCAGACCTGGCCTCATTTCTGGGTAAGGCAAGGGAGAATAACCTTCCGGTAACGGGCACCTACCCACAGGGTGACAGCATCTACGATCATGTTCCTCCGCAAGGAGGTATTATCCTGTTTGGAAATGAATCAAAGGGTATCTCGGGATTTCTCGACGAGTATGTATCTGAAAGACTGACAATACCCAGGGGCGTAAACCAGACAGAGGGCCTCGACTCGCTCAATGTAGCCATGTCAGTAACAATAGTCCTCAGTGAATTAACAAGGAAACTTCGCTGACACCATCTCTGCCACCCTCATTCCGTCGATGGCCGATGATACTATGCCGCCGGCATAACCTGATCCTTCACCGCACGGGTAGAGTCCTTCAATATCAATATGCTGAAGTGTTTCAGGGTTACGGGGTATCCTTACTGGTGATGAGGTGCGTGACTCTGCGCCCAATATAACGGCTTCATCAGTAACAAATCCCTTCATCATCTTTCCGAAAGCCCTGAACCCATCCTTCAGTGCACTAAGCATCGGCTCTGGCAGCCACTCATGCATCGGCGAGCTGACTATACCAGGTGAGTACGATGACCGTGGCAGGGTCATCGACCGGCGCCCCGCAATGAAGTCTGTCAGCCGCTGCGCAGGGGCTGTCTGCCTCCTGCCTCCCTGCTCCCATGCGTGCCTCTCGAAATACTCCTGAAACTTCAGTCCGGCCAGGGCTCCGTGACTACCGTATGCTGCCACATCACCTGCCCTTATCTCGGTTACAATACCCGAGTTCGCCCATACCGAGTTGCGCCTGGCGGGCGACATGCCGTTGACGACGATCTCTTCACCGGCCGTGGCTGAAGGTACGATGAATCCGCCGGGACACATGCAGAAACTGAATACCCCACGGCCATCAACCTGCCGTGAAAGCGTATATGAAGCCGCGGGCAACCACTCCCCCCTGCTCCTGCCGTGGTACTGAATACGGTCTATCAACTCCTGCGGGTGTTCCACCCTCACCCCCATCGCAAAGGGTTTAAACTCAAGAGCTGCACCGTGCCGGTCGAGCAGGCTGTAGATATCGCGGGCCGAATGGCCCGTCGCCAGAATAAGGGTGTCAGACTTGAACTTCAGGTCTCCGGCCTCAACCCCTGCAATACTTCTTCCATCAAGCAGCAGTCCGGTTATCCTCGTATTCAGCAGAAACTCTCCCCCGCACTCGATTATCTTCTCCCTGATACTCCTTATTATCGCTGGTAAACGGTCGGTTCCGATATGGGGATGTGCCTCATAAAGGATATCCTCACCGGCCCCGAAAAGATGCAACAGCTCCAGCACCCTTCTGTTCTCGCCCCTCTTCTTCGACCTTGTGTAGAGCTTTCCGTCGCTGTAGGTACCGGCACCACCCTCTCCAAAGCAGTAGTTGCTGTCTGGATCTACGACATGCTGCCGGCTTATCATGGCAATATCCCTCTTCCGCTCTGATACATCCCTGCCTCTTTCCAGAATTACAGGCCTGAGGCCATTTTCTATCAGGGTCAATGCGGCAAAGAGTCCTGATGGTCCGCTGCCTGCAATCAGTATCTCCTTCGACTGTGAAACATCACGTTCTCTGAAACTGGTGATTGCATTACCGGGAGCTTCATCACCGGTAAAAACCTCAACTTCAACATTAAAGACTATTGTGGGTTTGCGGGCGTCAATCGATTTCCTGGTAATGACAAGCGAGGTAATGTCATCGAAACTGCTCTTCAGTGCTCTTGCAGCCCTCCTTTTAATCTCGGAATGGTCGGAAGCAGCCTCGGGCGATAGTGTCAGGTTAACCCTGGTGGCCATATTACTCGAAATAGAAAGCCAGAATCCAGATCTGTGACTTCATCTTCTCGATGGCATTCACATACTGGGGATACCCGGGGGCCGGTTCCCTTATAAGGATGTTTCTCAGTCCGTTCGACATGCGCAATTCAATCGTCAGCTTGAAATAGGTAAGATAGAAATCGAAACCACCGCCGGCCTCATAGTAAAGGTCCGATCTCCTGAGCCGCAGGTAAACGGGCTTCTCATCATCGAACTCTTTTTTTCCGGCCAGGTCGTACCTGTAGTTAAGTCCGCTGATTACGTAAGGCCTGACATTGTTCAGGCGCGTTCCCTTGTACTTCACCAGCAGCGGAAACTCAAGGAATGATGACTCGAGCCTCTGCCCGTCATTGTAAACAT
>CAYUOS010000138.1:0-7006 GCA_964446435.1 uncultured Rikenellaceae bacterium
CCAGATACTTGAAGTGGTAAGCGGAGCCGAAGCCCTCAAGGGCTAGGGCTTGCCTGTTGTTGCAGGGTGCAGTATCTCAAATATCGATTCCGATACATTGATGATGTGATCACCCATCTTCTCAGCCTCACAGAAGATGTCGTTGTAATACACCCCGGCCAGATAAGAATACTTCTTCTTCTCAATGTTCTTAAGGTGCTCGGCTTTCAGTATATTGCGCAAATCGTTAATCTGCTCCTCAACCTCTAGGGCTTTCTCAAGCACTATATGCTTATACCCCAGCTCGATGTTCTCATGCATCACCTCGAACGCCTGTTCGATAAGGTCAAACATCTTGTTTATGTTATTGCGCTGCTCCTGTGAAAAGGTTGCCTTTGACTCTGACTTCCGGCTAAGGGTACGCATTATGTTGTAGCACGAGTCGGCAACACTCTCGATTTCGTCTATTATCTTGTACATCGACCTTATTCTCCTCGAACTGACCCCTGTAATGTCACGGTTCTCGAGAATGCGGGTCAGGTAGGTCGCAATCTCCATCTCAATATTGTCACTGATCTTCTCATACTTGGCAATCTTTTCGCCAAACTTTTCACGCTCCTTGCTGCTGGTGGCGCTGAACATCTTTCTCACGAAGCCGAACATCCTTCCTATCCTCCGCGAATAGTGGTTTATCTCGCTCTTGGCCTGCAGTATCGACATTTCTGAGGTTGTGAGCAGCCCGAAGCTGATATACTTGAGCCTGAACTCCTCGTCATCTTCCTTTTGCGGTACCATCCATATCACAATTCGCTCAATCACCCTCGCCATACCAATCAGCAGCAGCGTATTTATAATGTTGAACGAAGAGTGAAATATTGAAAGAGCTATAGGTACACTTGAAAAGCTCTCATTGGGGGAACCAAGGCCTGATGAGACCATGACAGAGCTGATCGTTCTCAGGAAGAGTGGCATAACTGCAAGGATCCACAGTACCCCTATCATATTGAAGATAAAGTGTGCCCTGGCGGCCCTCTTTGATGACACATTACCCACAAGAGCGGCCAGATTGGCTGTAATGGTGGTTCCAAGGTTCTCGCCAAGAACCATGGCAGCTGCTATCTCGAAAGGTATCCAGCCGTTGTTGCACATCACCAGCGTGAGCGCCATCGTTGCCGACGACGATTGAATGATTACGGTAAGTATTGTGCCCAGAAGGACAAACAGAAGCGTTGAACCAAACCCCATATTGGTGTAGTTCTGCAGGAAAGATAGTATTTCGGGGTGAGACTTAATATCAGGCACACTCTGTTTCAGAAACTCAAGTCCAAGAAAAATAAAGGCAAAACCGATAATAAACTCACCCCAGTACCTTGTCTTGCTTCCCTTTGCAAACAACAGCGGCATGCCAATGCCGATAAGAGGCAATGACAAGACGCTGATCTTCATGTTGAAACCCAGTATGGAGATTATCCAGGCTGTAACTGTTGTGCCGATATTGGCACCCATTATCACACCAATCGACTCTATAAGTGACAGTAAGCCTGCATTGACAAAACTCACTATCATTACCGTTGTGGCTGATGATGACTGTATCAGTGTGGTGATCATGAAACCGGTAAGTATTCCCTTAAAACGGTTTGATGTCATGCTCGCGAGTATCTGCCGCATACGGCTGCCGGCTGCTTTCTGAAGAGCCTCGCTCATCACCTTCATGCCGAAGAGAAATAGACCGAGCGAGCCAACAAGGGTCAGAAAGTCAATGAGTCTGTACTCCATCTGCTATCAATTTTTTGAATCCAAATAAAATAAATTTAACAATCTTTTCTGATAATAACGGTCATTCATTTTTCTTACCTGGTTTATCCTGGCAATATAAGTATCAAAATAACAGCACCCTAGCCGGTAAATAAATTTGAAAAATTTATAGCTCATTGCTGGGCCGGTACCCCGGTGGCGAATTATTTATAAATTTGAACCCGGACCAAACAAAAGAAATGCAAACAAAAGAAGAACTAAGCGACCTGATTAATAAGGCAATCACAAGCCTGCCATATGACAACGAAGCCTACAGGCTTATTGAACCTGTGAAGTATATCCTCTCAATGGGAGGGAAAAGGCTGAGGCCACTGCTTACCCTGATGGCATGCAACATGTTCAGCGATAAGCCTGAAGAAGCACTGATGCCGGCAATCGGCCTCGAGGTGTTTCATAACTTCACGCTGGTGCATGACGATATAATGGACAATGCTGATGTCAGAAGGAATCAGCCTACTGTCCACCGGAAATGGAGTCTCAGCCAGGCAATTCTTTCAGGAGACGTCATGGCATTCATTGCAAGTGAGTGCATCGCCCAGACACCACAAGGCCTCCTGGCCAGGGTGCTTCGCCTCTATAACCGTACAGCCACAGAGGTTTGTGTCGGCCAGCAACTTGACATGGATTACGAAAGGAGAACATTTGTCACACAAGACCAGTACCTCAGAATGGTCGAACTGAAAACAGCTGTACTCATTGCAGCGTGCATGAAAACAGGTGCTATTACAGGAGGGGCCTCAGACCGCGATGCTGACATGATGTATGAGTCGGGAAGAAACCTCGGTCTGGCGTTCCAGATACAGGATGACATTCTTGACGTCTATTCAGACTCAACCCGATTCGGAAAGGCAACAGGAGGCGATATTGTCTCGAACAAGAAAACTTTCCTTCTTATAAAGGCACTTGAGTTGTCAACCGGCAGCCAGAAGAAAAGCCTCAACGAACTGCTGGCAATGAAAGAGTTCGATCCGGCAGAGAAAATCAGTGCGGTAGTAGCAATCTACAATACCCTGGGTATAAAAGAGTTGGCCGAGAGTCTTGCAGGCTCCTATATCGAGAAGACTTTCGGGTATCTGAATGAAGTGTCAGTAAAGCCCGAGCGCAGGGAGGTAATCATTCAGATGGTCACCTCACTGATAGGAAGAGAAATGTAGGAATCAGAATATCCTGGTTTCGTTCTTCTTCAGCCAGTCAATATTCAGAAATACACCTGCTGTGAGCATGAACTGATCACGCTTGCCAAGAATATACTTCAACTCAGCAAAAATGTCTAGTTGCTCGGTCATCTTCATATATGAGCCGGCTCCAATATTCAGGCCCAATGCCGTCTCTGACGATGAATAAGTATCGCTTGGCCCCCCTGTGGGATAGCTATATTTATATTTGTTCCTGAGAAGGGTGATATTAAGCCCTGAGAGCCCGTAAAACTCAAACCTGTCAAGGGAGTTGAAAACATAGTGTGCATTGATATCAAATAGAAAAGCTGAAATTGATTGCCTGTCGGTAACTTCGTTGAAGTCATTCTTCGTGACACGGGGCATGAAGATATTTATCGACGGTGAAATGTGCAATGGAAGAGAAATTTCATAGATACCCTTCAGGTTTATGGCAGGGTTACCGGTTTTGTGTGAGATATCATAGTCTTCACCCCTGAAATAGACACCGGTGCCATAGGATAAGCCTCCACCAATCTTGGTAAACTGTGCTTCTGAATAGCTTAATGTTACAAGTAATAAAAGCAATAGGAGAGTGAGCCTTTTCATTGTGGTTATATTTTAGGTAATACAAAGTTTTAAACTATAAATTTATGCCAAAGAAACAGAATCACAATAAAAATTTGATAAACATTATTCAGGCATTGACCTGTGCAGAGATATCGACCGTTAAAAAGACTTCAGAGGGTGTGATTTTTTCTCTCGGTTTGCAAAAAAAATTAACTTTGTGTATTACATAATTAAACCAGCCTCATGTCAGATATTAAAGGTCAAATAAGTCAGGTAATCGGCCCTGTCGTTGATGTTTCATTCTCAGGTGCGGGCGAAGATATGCCCTCAATTCTCGATGCCCTCGAAATTCTCCGTGATGACGGCTCTGTGCTGGTTGTGGAGTGTCAGCAGCATATAGGCGAGAAAACAGTCCGTGCCATTGCCATGGACTCGACTGACGGTTTAAGGAGGGGGATGGAGGTCAGGGCTACCGGAAGACCTATTACCATGCCTGTGGGTGACCAGATAAGGGGCAGGTTGATGAATGTTACAGGAGACCCTGTTGACGGTATGACACCTCTTGATAAGACAGCAGGCTATCCGATACACCGCAAGCCACCCCTGTATGAGGAGCTGTCAACTGAGAAGGAGGTTCTGTACACCGGTATCAAGGTTATCGACCTGATTGAGCCCTATTCAAAGGGAGGAAAAATAGGCCTCTTCGGGGGTGCCGGGGTCGGAAAAACTGTTGTAATCCTTGAATTGATAAACAATATAGCAAAGGCCTATTCGGGACTTTCAGTATTTGCCGGTGTTGGTGAACGCTCAAGGGAGGGAAATGACTTGTTGCGTGAGATGCTTGAGGCTGGTGTGGTTGATTATGGCAAGGAGTTTCTTGAAGACATGCTGAAGGGAGGCTGGGACCTGTCAAAGGTTGACTATGACGCACTGAAGAAGTCGAAGCTGGCATTGGTCTTCGGCCAGATGAATGAGCCGCCGGGTGCCAGGGCAAGGGTGGCCCTTTCTGGCCTTTCGGTGGCTGAGTATTTCCGCGATGGCGATGAGAAGAGCGGAGGAGGAAGAGACATACTCTTCTTCATGGATAACGTATTCAGGTTTACCCAGGCAGGTTCAGAAGTGTCGGCCCTCCTCGGCAGAATGCCATCGGCAGTGGGTTATCAGCCAACCCTTGCCACAGAAATGGGCATAATGCAGGAGCGCATTACATCTACAAGGCACGGTTCAATCACATCTGTACAGGCTGTTTACGTACCTGCCGACGACCTTACCGACCCCGCACCGGCAACAACATTCTCGCACCTTGACGCAACAACGGTACTTAGCCGAAAGATATCAGAACTCGGTATCTACCCGGCAGTCGACCCTCTCGACTCTACATCAAGGATACTTACCCCCGAAATAGTAGGAGAGGCTCACTACAACTGTGCTCAAAGGGTGAAGGAGATACTTCAGCGGTATAATGAGCTTCAGGACATAATAGCTATTCTCGGAATGGACGAGCTTTCGGAGGAGGACAAGAAAGTGGTCCACAGGGCAAGAAGAGTACAGAGATTCCTCTCACAACCATTCCATGTCGCCGAAACATTTACCAACATTCCGGGTAAACTGGTGTCGATTGAGGATACCATCAAGGGCTTCAATATGATACTCGACGGGGAGGTAGACAGGTATCCCGAAGCGGCATTCCTTCTGGTAGGCACCATTGAGGATGCTATTGAAAAGGGAGAAAAGCTGATATCCGGAACATTTTAAAAACAGCCTGGCGTGAAACTCGAAATCTTGACACCCGACTCAGCCGTTTACTCAGGGAAGATAAGATCAATCAGGGTGCCCGGTACAAACGGATCGTTCCAGGTACTGAGAGACCATGCCCCTATAATCTCGACCCTTGAAAACGGTACGGTTACCGTGGTCGATTTTCAGGGCAAATTTCTCTTTTTCGAAATTTCAGGAGGAGTTATCGAGGTTAAGATGAACCGAATAATCCTATTGGCCGAATCAGTACAATCATAACAGAATGACAACCGAAGAATTCAGAAAGAATGCCCACGAGCTCGTCGACTGGATGGCATGGTACATGGATAATGTCAATACATTTCCGGTAAAATCGCAGGTAAAACCCGGAGAGATTTACGCTGCACTGCCCGAAAACCCTCCGCTCATTCCCGGAAGTTTTGATGCCCTGATGGAGGATTTCAGGAATAAAATCTTGCCGGGCATTACTCACTGGCAGAGTCCAAATTTCTTCGCCTATTTTCCTTCCAATACCAGCCCTCCCTCAATACTTGCCGAGATGCTGACAGCAACCCTTGGTGCTCAGTGCATGATATGGGAAACATCACCGGCAGCAGCAGAACTTGAAGAGAGGGTTCTTAACTGGCTTAGGGAGAGCATGGGGCTGCCGGAATCGTTCGAGGGTGTTATACAGGATACTGCTTCAACGGCTACGCTTGCTGCAATCATCTCTGCCCGTGAGAAACTGACCCGGTACAGCTTCAATGAGGCAGGTGCCACAGGCAATGGAACACTAAGGGTATATGCTTCAACTCAGGCCCATTCCTCGGTTGAGAAGGGGGTCAGGATTGCCGGACTGGGAAGAAAGAACCTGGTGAAGATTCGCACCAGGGAGGATTATTCACTCGACCCGGTAGCACTCGAGGAGGCTTTGGTAAGGGATATTACTGAAGGTTACAGGCCTTGCTGCGTAATTGCCACAATCGGAACGACAGGCACCACGGCTGTTGATCCGATAAGTGAAATAGCTGAGGTCTGCAGCAAGTATGACGTATGGCTTCATATCGATGCGGCGCTGGGCGGTACTGCCATGCTGCTTCCGGAATTCAGGTATCTGGCGGTGGGAGTCGCCCGTGCAGACTCATTCGTCTTCAATCCGCACAAGTGGATGTTTACAAATTTCGATTGTTCGGTTTACTTTGTGCGCGATGCAGCCCACCTGATAAACACTTTTGAAATTCTGCCCGACTACCTTAAGACCCGTACACGCGGGCAGGTAAACGACTATCGTGACTGGGGAATTCCACTTGGCAGGAGATTCAGGGCCCTGAAGCTGTGGGCAGTGATACTGTGCTACGGACTCGACGGATTGAGGGAGAAGATCAGGTACCACATAGGTCTTGCCTCTATGCTTTCATCAAAGATAGCAGCAGAGCCCTCCTTTGAGGTTGTTGTCGAACCGATATTCAATCTTGTCTGTTTCAGGTTTGCCCCGAGAGAGACAGACCCGGCTCTTTATAATGAAATCAATGAAAAGCTAAACCATGTTCTGAACGATACCGGCAGGATATATCTGACCCATACTGTTCTGGATGGAAGATACATATTAAGGATGGCCGTATCGCAGACAAACGTGACAGAAAAGCATGTTAATGATGCATGGGAGCTAATCATGGAGAAATCTGCCGAAATCGATCTCTCCTTCCGTTCCCGAGACTGAAACCGTAAATGTCTACACTGAATACTCCCTC
>CAYUOS010000138.1:7106-8188 GCA_964446435.1 uncultured Rikenellaceae bacterium
GCAATCGGAAACACATAGTCGGCGCTTACACTCTCAATCTTTTCAGAAATAATATCCTTATATCCCCTCGGAAAATTTATCCTGTTACCAAGATAATATCGTACCGGCTTCTGCCATTCTGCCTGGAATCTCATTCTCAACCCATGATTTTTAACAATGCCCGGAAGATAATATGTTATCCTTATGGTGGTTATAGGCCCATAGGTCTCGCTGTCAAAGGGGGCATCGGTATGAATAATGTCAAGTACCTGTGCAAGCGGGGGGAAAATGTCCCTGCGTGCTGATCGACGGCTGTTGGAAAAGAATAGCCTGCCTGTAAAGAATGACTGCCCATAGTCAAATGTTGATATCGAAGGGTCCCAGATGTAATTGTTCTCGTAGGTGTGATTTATTGATAACCTCAAATACTGCGAGGAAGCACCTGAGGTAAACCTCAATGGCAGGTAAACTTCAGTCTTGGTTGATATGGAGGGAAATACTGCTGAAGGGTTGACATCCTGGCCTCCCCTGTAAATGCCTGGTTCTCCTCCGTAGCTTAACCTGAAGTCGACAATCGGGTACCAACCCTTCCATGTAATGCCTGTGTGAAATTTATGCTCACCTTCTGTGAATTCATATCCGAAGCTGCCAACTACGGTGCTTAGCAGGTTCTGCGTCAGAAGGGTGACGCCGGGAGATACAGATGTAGGGTCGGCTGTGATATTTTCAATATCAAAGTAGAAAGGCATCCAGCTGTGTATATTCAGGATATTCTGCCATTTCCGGTACCGTGACACTGTATATGCGGGAATAAGATCCTTCTCGGAGCTGTCACCTGAAAGCAGCTGAGAACCTGTAACCGGAACAGGCAGTGTTACTTTGTCAAGGAGAGAGGATGCCGGAACACCTGAATTCTCATAGTCAAACGGACTGCCGTTTAATCCGGTGAACACAAGAGTGAATCCGGTATGATTATAGTCAGAGAAGTAAATTTTGTCACCTCTCAGGGAGAAACTCTCGATGCCGAACCTCGATCTTGTTAGCCGGAAAATGTCACCACCAGGCGTTTTATAGAAAAGGTTGTCAGTACCTCCGGCTGAAGA
>CAYUOS010000139.1:0-6596 GCA_964446435.1 uncultured Rikenellaceae bacterium
GGGCGACAATGCGCCCTCCGCCCCCCGCCCTGTGCCCTTATTTTGAACCCTCCCTCGGGCATAATTGTTATCTTTATAAACAAAACTATCTGATATGGCATTCACATTACAGATTGGGGATAAGGCCCCGGATTTCAGGCTTCCTGCAACAGATGGCAAGGACTATTCACTTGACGATTTCAGCAGCGACAGGTTCCTGGTGGTATTCTTCACCTGCAATCACTGCCCGTATGTAATCGGCTCTGATGAGGTTACCCGTGCCACGGCTGATAAGTATGCCCCGAAGGGAGTAAGGTTTGTGGGTATCAATTCAAACAGTGAGAAAACCTACGCTGAAGACAGCTTCCCGAACATGGTGAAGAGGATGGATAAGTACAGGTTTCCGTGGCTCTACCTCTACGATCAGGACCAGAGCATTGCCAGGGCCTACGGAGCGTTGCGCACACCGCACTTCTATGTATTTGACGAAACCAGGAGGCTGGTTTACACCGGCAGGGGAGTGGACTATCCGAGAGATGCCTCCCAGGCAAAGGTTAATGACCTTGACAGGGCACTCGATGAGGTTACCTCCGGAAAGCCGGTTTCGGTACCCGTAACAAACCCGATAGGATGCAACGTAAAATGGGATGGCAAGGATGCCCACTGGATGCCGCCCGACGCCTGCGACCTGGTATGACAATATTAATCTTTCGTTAATTTTCCGGCAAACCCTCCGGAATTAATTGCATATTAACCGATAATTTCCGAAATTGTACGGTCCATATGCATTCGTGTATTCAACCATTGTATAAACATAAAAACCAAAGCCTATGAAAAAACTCTACGCATTGATTGCTGCACTTTTTCTATTCTTTAATCGCGGGTGTGCAGGTGCAGGCACAAACCGTAACGATCCTTCTGAGACCTACACATGTGGATATCTCAATGGCTGAATCAAGAGGTGCTGTTCTTGTTAACCTGTCGAATTATCCTACTGATGATGTACGTTATAAACTGTATTCTGGAACATCACAGCATAATGTTTGGGATCCCGTTACCGAAGCAATAATCACATCTACAGCCTACGCGGATAATCCTAAACCTATCGGGACCCCAACGTCTTCAACATCATTTTGGATTCCATACGAAAGAGGAACGAACAATAGTACTGCTGCCAGTTACAGAGATAGACAAGGGCCTGCCTATACAGCAAATTATCAAACTCTGGCTCTCCCAACAGCGACAGCTATAACCACCCCCATTACCCTTTCCGGCACCCTCGTAGGAGGAACCGGAGTAACCCTTGCTGTGAAATATGTTACCCTTGCCTTTGCAGGAGAGACAGTGGTGGCTGCATCACATTCCGATCTTACTACGGGGGCATTTGGGATTGTTAGTCCTGATGGCACAACATTTACAAAAGTTCAGGTAAGAACCCTTACCAATGATATTGTCGGTGAGAAGGCAGGCAACTGGACTACAACTACTGACATAGGATCAATCCAACTTGCAGCTCCGGTCAATGTGGACTTGTCTGATCTGAAGGTTAACGGAACAACCCTTGCAGATTTTGCACCTGCAAAGACACTTTATCTTGTCAACCTGGCGCCAGGCACGACAACAATCCCTGTCGTTACTGCATCCGCTGCTGATGCCCAGGCGGCCGTAGCAATAACGCCTGCCACTGATCTAACCGGTGACAAGGCTGCCAGAACGACAACCATTGTTGTAACAGGAAGTGATGGAACAACCAAGAAAACCTATACCGTGCAGTTCGATCCCATTCTGGCATTCAATAGTATTGCTGACCTAAGAGGAGCAACTGACTACACAAGGCTTCACAGGCTAACAACACAGGCAATTCTGACAGCTCAGAAATTTGAATCTTCACGCAATACGTACTATATCCAGGACAATACTGCAGCTATAAGAATAGATGATCCGTCAAAGGTTATAACTACCATTTATGAAGTTGGCGATGGCATTACCGGCCTGGAAGGAACCTTTTCGACATATGGCGGCATGTTGCAATTCGTTCCGGCAGAGGATCCGGGTGCGAAGACAGCATCAGGGGTAAATGTCGACCCTGTAATTGTTACAGTTGCCAACCTGAAGGCAAACATAGGTGATTATGAGGCACAACTGATATTACTTGAAGATATTACCTTTGGCACTTCGGGCACTTTCGGATCTTCAATCACAAATTATACTATATCACAAGGTACAGAAACTATGACCTTGCGTACAGAATTCCCGAGCGACCTGAATGGCAAGGACATACCTTCAATTGCTAATGTCAAGGGTGTTGCAATCGTATACAACAGCGTTGCTCAGATTGCCCCAAGGTTCTACAGCGATTTCATGAAGGCTACAGATATACTTGTAACAGGTGATTCAGGCATTAGACTCTATCCCGTTCCGGCCGGTGAGATTCTGACCATTGAGGGTGTCGATGCCTTTACCGCAATTGAGATCATGAATATTGCCGGCAAGGTGGTGCATTCAGTTTCTGGCAACCGTGAATTCACGCGCACCGTTGAAACTTCACAGCTGCCGGCAGGTATATACTTTATCAGGCTGACTTCACCGGCAGGAACCATAACAAAGAAATTCATCAAGAACTAAAATCTGTCTTAATTATCACAAAGGGGGCTGCAAAAACAACAGCCCCTTTTCTTTTATGCCCCCTGCCCCCTGCCTTCTGCCCTGCGCCCCGTGCCCCCTGCCCCGCGCCAGATACCCATTCAAACCTCATTTTCCCTATCTTTGCTTTTCTGATAGTGATATCTTGAAGCGACTTTTATACATACTGATATTTCTGGCTGTCATCCCTCTCTATCGCGGATGCCAGAAGATCGAGGGACCACCTGAGCCAGACGCAGGCATCAATTTTTCGGGATGCATTATCCCCGGAACCTCAACCACACTTGAGGTGGTTACTTTCAATATCGAGCGGTTCCCCAAGCAGAGTTCAGTAACCATCGACGCGGTGGCCAGACTTATCAAAGCCATTGATCCTGATATAGTTGCCCTGCAGGAGATTACGTCAGAATCATCCTTCAATGCACTTCTGAAAAAGCTGCCCGGATGGACAGGACAGTACTATCTTATAAACAATTCAGACTGGAACCTCGCATATCTGTTCAAGGATAGCGAAGTTACCTATAACAGATCAACAGCGAAGCTTCTTTTCAGTAATGACGTTTATGCCTTTCCCCGCCCGCCCATGGAGGTGAAAATTACACATAAGCCAACAGGCATTTCTGCCTATATGCTTAACCTGCACCTCAAGGCCAGCGGAGGCAGCGAGAATATTGCCCGCAGGCGTGAAGCTGCTGAGAAACTCCACAACTACATAATCACTGAAAGGAACAACGATGCGGTAATCATACTCGGTGACTGGAACCATGTTATAGAACCCGACCCGTCAGAGGGTCATCCCTTCTATGTGTTCCTCAGTGACACCGGAAGCTACAGGTTTACAGACATGGGCATTGCCAACGGCACATCATTGTGGTGGTCATACCCTTCCTGGCCCAGCCATATAGATCATATACTGGTGACCAACGAACTTTTTACCCGGGTTGACACAACAATGACCTACAAACCTGAACCCTGCTACCCTTCGTATGCTGTCGTAATCTCTGATCATCGTCCGGTTGGCCTTGTTATGAAATGACAGCAAATTTTACTATCTTGCAGAGCATGAATAAAAAAGGGAAGAAAAGACTTATCATAGTATCAAACCGACTGCCGGTAAAAGCAGAGATCCACGATGAAATTATCCATTTCGAGAAGAGCGCCGGTGGCCTTGCAACCGGACTGAATTCTCTTGACACCTCATACGAGAAACACTGGATTGGCTGGCCAGGAATATTTACAGATAATACAGAAACAGAGCAGGAGTTGAACCACTCCCTGGAAGATTTTAATTTTCATCCGGTTTTCCTTACGGAGAAAGACGTTGAGTTGTATTATGAAGGTTACAGCAACTCTACTCTATGGCCTCTGTTTCATTATTTCTATGTTTACACAGAGCATAACCAGGATTATTGGACAGCTTACAAGAAGGTTAATGCCCTGTTCCTGGAGAAGGTTCTGGAGGTGGCATCAGATAATGACATTCTGTGGATACAGGACTATCACCTTATGCTGCTGCCGATGATGATCAGGGAGCAACTCCCGTCTGCCCGCATCGGTTTTTTCCTCCACATACCCTTCCCGTCATTTGAGCTTTTCAGAACCCTCGAAAACAGGGAAGAGTTGCTGATGGGTCTCATGGGGTCTGACCTGATAGGGTTCCATACATTTAATTATATGAGGCACTTCATGAGTGCCCTTTACAGAATTACCGGCATAGAATCTGACGATAATACCTTTCACTGTCGTAACCGGACCCTCTCGGTAGACTCCTTTCCTATGGGTATCAATTTTGATAATTTTTACAACGCACACAGGAACAGGGAGGTGGCCCGCTTTGCCACACAATTCAGGGAAAGGTACAGCGACCGGAAGATAGTATTGTCGGTCGACCGGCTAGACTATTCCAAGGGAATAATCCGGCGTCTTGAAGCTTTCAGGCTGCTTCTTCAAAGGTATCCTGAATGGATCGGCAAGGTGTCGCTGGTAATGATACTGGTACCTTCGCGCGACAGCGTTGACAGGTATCATGACCTGAAGGTGGCCATAGACGAACACATAGGAAACATAAACGGAACATTCTCGCAGCCGGGCTGGATACCAATACACTATTTCTACAAGAGTTTTTCCTTCAACGAGCTGACTGCCTTCTACCATGAAAGTGATGTTGCCCTTGTGACTCCTCTCCGTGACGGCATGAATCTGGTTGCAAAGGAGTACGTTGCTGCCAAGGCCCGAAAGCCTGGAGTGCTTATACTGAGTGAACTTGCAGGAGCAGCCATAGAACTTACCGATTCCCTCATGGTGAACCCTAACAACACAGGAGAGATAGCTGAAACACTTAACCTTGCACTGACAATGCCTGAAAAGGAGCAGATAGCCAGGCTGGAAAGAATGCAGAGGAGACTTAAGAAACACGACGTGGTTAAATGGGCTGCTGACTTTATCGACAAACTTGAGCGCATTCACCTTAAACAGAGGGGTATAAAAAAGAAGTTCATCCGTCCGGTTCAGGTTCGTGAAATTACAGCTTCCTTCAGGAAAGCCGGGCGCAAGCTGATAATTCTTGATTATGACGGAACACTTGTGCCTTTTCATAATGACCCTGCAAAGGCACTTCCAGACACCTCACTGAAAAACCTGCTGAAAACTCTTTCAGAAACCAGGAATGTCGATATGGCTATCGTCAGCGGTCGCAACAGTGAGTTTCTTGAGTCAGTTTTCGGGGATCTCAATATAACAATCTTCGCCGAGCACGGAGCAATCAGAAGAATAAACGGAAAGTGGGAGAATGTTTACCGGAGAGATCTCTCGTGGCAGACCGAAATATTAAGGATAATGAAAGAGGTGACTGACAACACTCCCGGTTCACACATTGAAAGAAAGAAGACCTCATTGGTATGGCACTACCGCAGCAGCGACAAATGGCTGGCAAATATGCGGTCGGCACAACTCGTTAACAAGCTTCTTTACCCCTGCACCAGAAGACATCTGCATCTGATGCGAGGAGATAAGATTGTTGAGGTCAAGCCGTCGGAATATACCAAGGGAACTACTATCAAAAACTATTATAATTACAGCAATTACGATTTCATTCTGGCTGCCGGCGATGACACTACCGATGAGGATATGTTCGAGGTACTACAGGGTGAGCCAGTTACTATCAAGGTCGGCAGACCTTCGGAGAAATCAAGATTTACAGTACAGAACAGCGAAGAGCTGCTGAGGCTCCTTCGAACATTGATAAAATAAGCTATGAATATTGCAGATTATGGCATTATAGGCAACTGCCGCAGCAGTGCCCTGGTGTCGAAATATGGATCTATAGACTGGTGTTGTCTGCCCGATTTTGATTCACCTTCGGTGTTGGCAAGACTGATTGACAAGGAAATCGGGGGTCATTTCAGCATTATCCCCGAAGGCGATTACTCGGTTTCTCAGCAGTATGTTAACCATACCAATATTCTTGAAACGTGGTTCAAATCGGCATCGGCAGAGTTCCGTCTGTACGATTTTATGCCCATCTACCGGACTGATGAAACGAGCTACTACAATGCACCTGAAATTTATCGCATAATTTCTGTTGTAAGGGGAACCCCGGTTGTCAGAACCGACTACAAACCGGCGCTGAATTACGCAAGACCCACCTCTGGAAAGGTTGACAGGAACTATATCAAGCATGTTACAACGGAAGGCCGGTATGAATCAATCTATCTCTATACCTCACTTCCAAAGGAGGAGGTAATGACTGGCGATACTATTACACTTTCGGGAGACAACTTCTTCTGCCTCACCTATAACCAGAAACTGGTTAAGATGACCATGAAACGTGCCTGGCTGGAATACCAGCGAACCAAGGTCTACTGGATGAACTGGTCGAACCGTACACTCACCTTCAACAGGTACAACGAAGAGATAACAAGAAGCTCCCTATTGCTGAAGCTGCTTACTTACGACAAGTCGGGAGCGGTCATTGC
>CAYUOS010000139.1:6696-7878 GCA_964446435.1 uncultured Rikenellaceae bacterium
GTTGATGAGTGGTCGGAACTTGCTGATTCCATAAAGGAAGATATACTTGCAAATGGTTGGGATGAGGAGGTAGGAGCCTTCGTTCAATATTACGGGTCAAAACACCTTGACGCTTCTAACCTGCTTTTAGAGGAGATCGGGCTGATTGAAGCAGATGACCCCAGGTATATCTCAACCGTTCTCAAAACAAAGGAGGAACTATGCAAAAACGGCTTTATGTTCAGGTATATCGCTGAAGATGATTTCGGGGTTCCTCAGAGTTCGTTTGTGCTCTGTACCTTCTGGATGGTGAACAGCCTTTACAAGATAGGACATCGTGACGAAGCCCTTGCAATCTTTAATAATACTCTGAGCTGTGCAAATCATGTCGGATTGTTGAGTGAACATATCGACACAGGAACCAGGGAGCTGCTGGGAAACTTTCCACAGGCATACTCTCACCTTGGTCTTATTCAGACAGCTCTGCTGATAAACGGTGAAGACATCTCATTCGAAAACGAGATATTCAGGTTTATAAAACCTTAACCGGTATTCCGGGTAATAATCAGCATCGAAAGCGTTCCTGAGTGATTGATGCCGTCATCTGCTAAGGTAAGGTGTAGTAGATAGTAAGCCTTGGTCTCAGCAATCCGTTCGGATGATCGCTCGATGCGAACCTGAACCCCGGAAATCTTTCGTCAGGGAATTGTCTGAAAAGCATTCCATGGTTTGGAACATCGACCTCGTTGACGAAGAGCCTGGTAACATCAACATCAATGAAATTCGAGGAATTCATAACCGGAGGTATATATACCTGGTTGGTTGTAACAGTCGCCGGGACATTGTTCCATGTAACCTTATACTCGTCCCATGGTTTAATTACCTGCTGCAGAACCGCACCAAACCACTGATTTGTACCCACACTGTCTGTCACAGTGTAAGGCACCGGCCATGGAATTGGTCGGTCGACAGAGAGCCGTAGTACAATCCTCTTTATTGTTGCCGACTTCGGCAATAATCCGAGATTGAAATCGATAATGCTACGGTTCGCCCGCATAACCGTCAGTATAGGCTCTGAAATAAATGTTGCCTCAAACCATTGATGGTCACCAAAGTTCTTATCTGGTTCGAGATTCGATACCATGGCATCTTTCCCTTCGGCCGGACCGGGCTGAAGCACCAGCATCCTGATATTTGATCCGT
>CAYUOS010000140.1:0-7821 GCA_964446435.1 uncultured Rikenellaceae bacterium
CAAAAGAAACAATTACATGACAAACCACGAACTAATTAACGCTATAAAACTATGCTACCTGCCTGAAAAACCTGCGTGACGATTACCTGAAGCTGTTTACCGGTGTCGGCACGATGCTCGCCCCGCCTTATGAATCGGTAATCCTCGGCAATGAGCATATCATTTTCGACAAGCCCACACTTGAGGTCCGTGAGTTCTACAGGACCTACGGCTGGAAGTCGCGTTTCGAGGGCAAGATTCCCGACGATCACCTTGGCACAGAAATACTCTTCATAAACCTGATGGTCGACAAGTACCTGTCGCTCGATGATGAGGCCTGTCGCCGCGAGATGCGAAACGAGATGCTGCGGTTCATTGAACGACACCCGCTGAAGTGGATCGGCACCTGGCACTCAATGGTCGAAAAGCATGCAACGACGAAGTGTTTCAGGGGTGTTGCCAAGCTTCTGTGGGCATCACTTGAGGATATAACAGGTATTCTCAGAAACTGGGGCTAATAGAAAAAAAAGAGTCCGGGAGATACCCGGCATGGCTGCCCCTATCTCCCGGACAAGGTATAAGTGTCCTATACTTAAACTATGAGAAACCTTCGGAGATTTGCATTAGCCGCAGTCTCCCAAAAACCTCGGTGCAAGGTACCATTTCAATACCCGATCCAGCAAAAAAAATCTGCAAGTGCTCTTAATCACCATACGAATGCCCTTTTTCGTCTTCTGACCGGATCCGCTGTTGTCAATTTTTCAAACGGGTTTGGCTACCTCACCAGGCGAACGGAGGATACCTCCGGAATATGGGCCAATCGAACCTTTAACATTTTAACCTGTGCTTAAATAAACTATATTCTGATCCTGATGGTTCCATCTGACTCTGCGGCCTCGGAAAAAACGACAGTTATGTCTATACCGTCATACTTCAATGTGCACTTCTTTGTGTCGTAATCAATAACCGGCCGGTTCTTAAGCCCCTTAATGGTGATGGATGACAGCTGATACCTGTCATTGAAATAGGTGATGCAGGGATGATTCATTACCCTGATACTGCTTTCCTGGTTGGCTCCCGAGAATATTAATCTGTGATAGACACCGCCATTGTCGCTGGTCTCGATTTCGAGCGGTTCGAAAATTCTTATGTTGAAAGGCTGGCTGGAAGCATCAACCAGTAGGCTATACCCCTGCTGTAAATGATAATCTGATAGTTCTTCCAGTTTTTCCAGCTGCCATAAGTTAAATCTCCTGCGGGATTCAATACTGAGGCTTTCAATCTCCTCCATGGAAAATACCACAGCATTTGCCTGCATCGCATTAAGTTGCTTCATGAGTATTTCTTCAAGATACAGAGAATCGTTTTCCTCAAGTACATATTTCCAGTCCGGATTCAGTCTGTCGAGGATCATCGCTATCCATCTGCCCTCAACATATCCCAGATCCCTGATACCCGCCGGAGCAATTCCGTTAGTGATATCTGAAGCATTAAGAGGGTCAAGCCTTCTTGCTCTCCTTTCAATATAATCAGAGAGGCCTTCTGTTCGTTGAAGCTCCTTTTCATAAATACCGTAGATTTCTGGTACCAGACCAAGTCTCTTATAGCGGTATTCCAGCGCTGTTTGTGCCCATCCTGCCATCTGGTTATCAGTAACCGAAGTAACAGCCTTCCTGAATGCCTCCTTCTCGAGTTTTCTCAGCAAAACAGATTCATTTGTCTCGCGGGGATAGAAAAGTAGTACACCATCATTCTGCCTCAATGATGGATGGTTCAGCCTCTGGAATACATGAAACTGCTCATGAACAATTATGCCCGCAAGATCAACTGCAGAATACTTTTCTCCGGTTCTCCTGCCATAACTTGCAAGTACCGATGTGGCAATCCATTTTTCACCCAGCCTGACAATTGAGTTTCCTCTTGCGAGGGGATGCTGACCCTTGTAAGTCATCACTCCCGGGGTTCCCTGAAAAATATCGAAACCTTCCGGAGTTATATCTGAAAAGAAGAGCCAGGTGTCAGTGCTATCAAAAACCATAACGGGAACAGCCTTGACGTCAAAACCGGGCCATAGCCCGAGTTTACCTATTATCTCAACCTCCTCAATAACACTGAATACATCAGGTAATGGAGACTGTACTTCATTCCATGCCAGATCACTGCCCTGACTATGCAGAACGGATTCCGGACTTCCACTTGTTAAAAGGGAAAACAATACTAAAGATATCATCGCCTTCATAACATGATTTGTTTGTTAAATGCTTGTCATTTTTTTTACATCCTTCTTAAGGCATCACCGGCTTATTTTGCCGAAGATATGACTGAGAAGCTCCGGTCAGTTTGAACGTTCCGGTCGAGCCAGTTGATTATCAGGTAATCGAAATTCACTCTCACTTTTATTTCGATATCAACCGGCACATGACCCATCCGCGGGATGATAGCAACATTGCAGTTTTTATTGCCGCTAAGCTTCATATAGTGTTCAATATTTTTGACACTCTCAGATGTCGGTACAATCCTGTCCTCAGCGCCATATATGGCAAGCCATTTTTTTGTAAAGTGCTCCATCTCTGTCATATAGTCTGCACCCAGTGAATTCCAGGTCGGAATTAACACGGCAAACTCCGGCCGGCTGTCCATCTCTTCTTTTGTGGGAGGGAGAAAGATTCTGGAATGGATAGTTCTCTTCTGTATGATCTCCCTGTCGACCTTTGCATGTTCCTCAGGATCTTTAATGGCCCAGGCCTCAAACGAGCTTCTCCATATTGGTCTTACCAGGTCGGCAACAGAATCGGTAATGGTTCCCCTGTCTATCATTCCGTTTATCTGTGCATACATCCTGTCTTCGATGGCACTTACCATCGTGCCGGCATGGCTGATTACGAAACTGAAGACCGGAAACCGGCTGGCCGCTATCACTGCAACCCTTCCGCCCTCGCTTGCCCCCATTACACCTATCTTTTCCGGATTAATCCTTTTATGTGTGGACAGAAATATGGCACAGTTGCCAGCATCTGTTATGTAATCATCATAGGTTGTCATTACATAGTCGCCTTCTGATTCTCCGGTTCCCCTTTTGTCGTGAACAAAGGCGGCATATCCGCAGTGAGCCAGTATTGGTGCCATAAAATCGGGGAATGATCTGATGGCTCTTACAACATCTCCTCCTCCATTTGTGAGTACCACCAAAGGGCACTTCTCAACCCCCAACGGAAGATAAAGCCATCCTGTCAGAAGATACCCTTCGCTGTTGATCATTATCTTTTCAACAGTAAAGGTACTGTCGTACGTGAACCCTCCCGATCCATCCGGCTTACGAAGAGGGCCTGCCAGTGAAGGCTGGCATTCACCCATGGAGGCTGGTTTGGTCATCATTAAATCGAGTTCGGATTGGGTATATACACATGAGCCCTCAGAAGAGCTGAATTTTTGATACTGGGAGTAGCTGACCGTGTTCAGCAATATTACCATAGCTGATAATGCTATGGTTATGGAAGTTCCATTCAAATAGTCTATTTTCATTTTTGTCTGGTCTATTTCTCGATTATCCTTCAACTATTCATGTTTCTCTGGTGGGTCTGGATAAACAGAGGAAGGAATAGAACTCTTCTCAAAAAAATGAATCAGATAGTTCGTCTGCGCTTAGTTCCTGCTCTTCAGATAGCAGGTACCGGCAATATTGAGTTCTACCGGATCAGGATTAAAGGTATCTCTCCCTGAGAATTGCGTAATATGTGCGGCTAAGTGAGATTGGTTCTGAATGATTCTTCACAAAGACACTGGCTGAAGCTGTAGAGTTCCTGGTGATCTTCTCAATGTGGTTGATATTTACTATGTAGGAGCGGTGCACCCTTATAAAATGGTCAACAGGCAATCTGTTCATCCAGTCTGCCATTGACCTCATCATTATGCTCTTCTTTCCGTCGAGTGTCTCAATCATCGTATAATCTCTTGCCGCTGATATTACAGTTATCGCTTCGAGCAGGACAAACCTGATCTGGTCTCTCTCAACCACAAGTATACGGTCTGTATACCTGAACTTTGTACTTACCGGCAATCCTTCCGCCGACCTGTAATAATCATCTGATTTAATCCGTTCAATTGCTGATGCAAGATGTTCGTCCGATAATGGTTTAAGCAGATAGGCCAATGCATTTATTTCAAAAGCCCTTAGAGCGAATTCATCAAACGCTGTAATAAAAATGACCTTTCCATGGTAGTCAATTCTTTCAAGAAGATCAAAACCGGTACATTCCGTAAGCTGGATATCGAGAAAAAGTACCTCAGGTCTCTTCTCTCTGATATCAGTTAAAGCCTTCTGCAGCCTGGTGGCTTCACCGATTATCTCAATTTCCGGGAACTTCTGCAGCTTCTTTCTCAGAAGTCTGATTGCCAGTGGCTCATCATCAACAATGTATGATGTATATGTTCTCATTGAAGCTGATATCTGGTTGCCGGTTATTGTTCAATTGTTATTTCAACACACACATTACCTTTCTCCTTAGAGATCGACAGTGAGTATTTGCCGGGAAAAGCATTTTGGAGCCTGTCAAAAACATTCTTAATGCCGACGCCTTCTTCATTCGACTCCAACCATTGCCCGTTGTTTCTTATTTGTATGGTAAGCTTCCCGTTACTGCAGATTGCACTTATTTTAACTTCCAGAAAGTCAGGAGAGGATCTCATCCCATGTTTGATGGCATTTTCCACAAAAGGTTGCAGCATGAAAGCTATCACCTCCCTCCTGGCTGCCTCATCAGTTATTTCTATTGAATACTTTAACCTGTCCGGAAACCTGGCATTTTCTATATAGAGATACTCTTCAACTATCTTTATCTCTTCAGCCAGTGATATCATAAGCCTGTCCTGATTTCTGAGTGTATATCTGAGAAACTCGGAAAGTCTGAATATCATCCGGTCGGCCCTTTCAGGATCTTCATAAACAAGGGCCTGGATTGAGCCAAGTGAATTGAAGAGGAAATGGGGATTCAACTGGTAGCGCAACATACGCAACTGAGATTGCTGGGCAAGCAGTACTGCTTTTTCACTTCTCTCCCTGGTCTCCCTCAGATTGAGCCAGGACTTAAGACCGAAATAGAGTATATTCCAGAGTAGAAAAACCAGGTACCAGAAAATATTATCATGATAAAACCGGGCCAGATCAAAGTACTGCCATGACTTTACAAATTTCTCCTTCCCGGCAGCATCCATAAATGGATAGGCAGACAGACCATCAAGAAAACCGACCAGAAACATTATAAGAGCGGATGAAAGTAAAGATACTGCTACTATCAGCAAGATAGATTTATCATTTTTAAGTACCCGGGTATAAATAAATCTTAATCCGCACGTTAACAGGAATCCTATAAAGTAGAAGTTTACAAACTTCCAGAATGTTACAATATCTGTGACTTCCATATTTGGGAAGTACAGTTTCATTCCTATCGTAAATAGTATCCACCCCGCTATCTGGAAGAACCAGAAACCCGGCCTCTGCGAAAGGAATGTCCTTAACTGAGCCATTTTCATTTCAAAACAATATTATCAATAATAAGCAAGCCGTTACACTCTGGAATAAATCAGAAAGAAAGTTACGATCAAGTTACAAAATTTAAGGTACAGGGTTTAGGTTTTTCTTCGATTATTATTACGGATTCTGCATTAATTCTCACCATAATCCGCTGGCATATCTGTCTTATCTCGATCAAAAGGAAATTCTTACCGTAACATTCTATTACCTCACCCTCAAACCCTGCCAGAGGGCCATTAATGACGGCAACCTGGCGTCCCTTACCAGGTGCTTCACAACAACGTACTAATTCCATCCTCTCATTCAGGGCAATCTTAAGTATTTCAATTGTACTGTCAGGCACTTCAGATGGTTCCCGCCCCATTTTAACAAAACCAATTACAGAAGGGTGCTCAATGATAAATGTGTATTCCCGGCAACTTGCCCTTACAAAAAGGTAGTTCGGGAAAAGTGGCATATCGATTATCTTCTTCCTGTCAGACCAAAACCGAATCGAGGGTGCGAGCGGCAGGTAAGATTCGATACAGAGTCGCCCGAAGTCCCTGTCCAACTGCTTTTCGTGCTGCGACCTGGTGTATAATACGTACCACTTATAGTCCCGTCCTACCATTTGGAAAACTGCTGGTTAAAAACCCTGAGAAAGAGCTTCGCTGATGCGAGTCACTTGATATTGCTCCCAAAAACGAAATCTGAACCAATTCATGTCAAAACTATTACATTAACTGACAAGGTGAAAATATATTCTGCAGACCGCTATCATGCCAGACGAAAGGTAAATTATAACTACGAACTGTACCCGGAATGTGTTAAAACATTCCTGAAATGATCTATAACATCATGCGGACAAGGACTTTCCTCGGCGACATTCATTTTTTTAAGCTATATTTATTGATAAATTGAATAATGGATATGAGAATTCTGACAATCTTAACAGCTTTAATACTATCAGTGACTATTCGTGGTCAGGAAGGAAGGCTCTTTTCAGCGATTCAGGGAAGGAGCGACTTTGTGGTATCTCCTTTTTCGGAAACTGCTACGGCGGATATTGCCAACCTGGCAAGATTCGCTAAAGAATCACCCTCTGTAAGCTCCTCCGGCGCAGCCGCTCACACCGAACAGACCTGGCACGGTACAGGGGGGCAGGTGACTATGATCACAAGCTTTGAGGGTCTTGGGTATGGTTTTGAGGGAACACACGGGAGTGTCCTCAACAGAAATCCATCAGACAATACGCTGGCTGTAAGCCACGACTATGTATTCCAGATTGTGAATACCCATATGGCTATTTTCACCAAAGAGGGTAATCTTTTCAAGGAAAGTGGTATACCGCTCTATGGTCCGGTTGAGACCAGGACTGTCTTCAGAGGATTCGGCGGACCATGTGATGATATAAACAATGGCGACGCTGTGGTGAGGTACGACCAGCTTGCAGACAGATGGCTGATAGTGATGCCGATATTCAGGCGCGTTCCGTTCAAGGAGAATGAACCGCCTGCAGGTATAAGCGGTGAACCGGCCAGACTCAGCATGCCGGGAATACCCGGACAGCCGGGCAAGGCTGAACCTCTTCACATTCCCAAAAGGCTGACTCCTGAGGAGAAAGCCGTAGAGGACTCTATTAGGAGAGCAAATCGCACACCGGCACCTGCAGAAGGATCATACTGCATGTGCTATGCCGTCAGCGCCGGTCCCGATCCGTTCGGACCATGGTACCGGTATGAATTTGTAAGACCACTCTTTCCTGACTACCCCAGGCCCGCGATATGGCCTGACGGGTATTACGTACCTACCAGTACCGGCGATCACATTATCCAGAAGCACGCCTGCATTGCAGAGCGCAGTGAGATGCTTAAGGGAAATCCGGCCCGTGAATTATGTTTCATAATCGACGGGGTTAATTTCCTCAATAATGCCGATATAGACGGTTTCCAGCTGCCCCCTGACGGAGACCCTAATATCATGATGGCAACCGGAGGAGAACAGTTGAAAGGCATAACCACGGACAATGGCATCTACTACTGGAAAATAAAACCCGACTGGGAAGAACCTGAAAACAGCCTGCTTGATGGTCCACACAAGATCGAAGTGGCAGAGTACCACTACCAGGGAGGCGGACAGCTGATCGGATATGTTCCGCAACCCGGAACAGAAAGAAAGCTCGACACCCAGGGTGATAAGCTTATGTCAAGAGTTGTCTACCGCCGTATCGGCGACAGGGAATCGATCGTGGCAGTACATTCAGTAACCCCCGCATCGACAGGTACCGGCGGCATAAGGTGGTACGAGTTCAGAATGGATGCCGGTCGCAGCGT
>CAYUOS010000141.1:0-7768 GCA_964446435.1 uncultured Rikenellaceae bacterium
GATATCTGCCACAATGATCTCACGCTAGTGGAATATCATCCGTATTCACTCTTTAACAGAGAGCATGATTACGTGATTATCTGGCTTAAGAAAAGGGGTGAGATTACCCTTCATCCATTGCCGAAGCTGTGTATAATCAGACGAAAACTGGCTGCACGGATCAGCTTCTTCCTTTCCCGTTTATGAATTAAATGCTGAATGGTGAAACCCGGTATTATCTATATTGCACCTTATCCCTCAACTTTTGTAAAGAAAGATATTGAATTCCTGTCGATAAGGTACAGGGTGATGTCGCCTGAACATTTCTGGGTGAAGAAAATGCTGATCCCTTTCACTTTTCTTAGGCAGATGGTGTTTCTCCTCTTCAAAATACACAAGGCGAAGGCGGTTTTTGTTATGTTCGGAGATTATTGGTCATTACTGCCTGCCCTTTTCGGTAAAATCTTCCGCAAGCCTGTCTTCATAATACCCGGAGGAACCGACTGCGTTTCGTTTCCTTCGCTTGGGTATGGAAGCCTCAGAAAACCATTGACACGGAGGGTGATCAGGATGTCGTACTCTCTATGCACCAGGCTCTTACCGGTTGACGAGTCACTGGTCTTCTGCAGGTACAGCTACCTTGAACCAAGAGACTATGACTTCCAGGGCTATCGATATTTTTTCCCCGGACTGAAGACAGAACACACTGTAATACACAATGGTGTAGATATTGGCAGTTTTTATCTGTCACCAGGTCATAGGGAGCCGGACTCTTTTATTACGATTTCGCATGTTGATGATCCCAAACGCTACATTATCAAGGGAATCGACAAGGTGATTTTTCTGGCAAGGTCATTTCCGGCGTCTGTTTTCACAATCGTTGGAATCTCAGGGGCTATGGTGGAATCACTTGGTGAGCTGCCGGCAAACCTGGTTTGTTATCCGTTTCTGCCGGCCGAAAAGTTCAACGAGATGATCGGCAAAACAGAGTTCTACCTCCAGCTTTCTGTCTCTGAGGGATTTCCCAACGCGTTGTGCGAGGGGATGCTCGGCGGATGTATTCCGGTTGTATCCTCGGTAGGCGCTATGCCGATGATAGTGGGGGAAAGCGGTTTCATACTCGAGAGGTCAGATGACGGGTACATTAAGGAATGGCTAAAGGAGATTCTGTCAATCCCCGCAGAAAGGAGAAAGGAGCTTGCCGACCTCGCCCGCAAAAGGGTTATTGAGAATTACACAATGGAGAAAAGAGGCAAGGCCCTTGAAGCTATACTCGAAAGTTTTGCATTGTTAACAACCACACATCTAAATCTTATCCGAACGGAATGAGAACAGCACTATTATCAATTATCGCACTTTTGCTCTCAGGGCAGTCATGGATCGCAAATGCCCAGGGAACAATGCTGCTGCGTCAGCCGACCATCAGCAGCAGCCAGATTGTATTTGTCCATGCCAACGACCTATGGATCGTGCAACGTGACGGCGGCGATGCCGTAAGGCTGACCAGTTCGGCAGGGCAGGAGAGGAATCCCCATTTCTCTCCCGATGGAAGAACAGTTGCATTTACCGGTCAATATGACGGCAACACCGACGTTTACATTGTGCCGGCAGCGGGAGGCCAGCCTGTAAGGTTAACATGGCACCCCGGCGCCGATAATGTCACCGGCTGGAGTCACGACGGTAAATATGTAATTTTCACCTCTTCGCGCGAAGGGTATCCTACCGCAGAGTCGAAGTTCTATCGCATCAGCATCAACGGCGGAATGCCTGAGCCGCTGATCGTTCCCCGCGCCTCGAACGGATCGCTATCTGAAGACGGCAGGTTCATAGCTTATCAGGAGGTCTCTTTCTGGGATCCCGAGTGGCGCAATTACCGCGGTGGCCAGGCAAAGCCGATATGGATAATGAACCTGAAAGACCATTCAATAAAGAAGACGCCCCAGACAGACATGGAGAGGCACACCGAACCGGTCTGGCTGAACGGCAAGGTATGGTTCCTGTCTGAGCGTGACTATGCAAATAATATCTGGTGCTACGATCCTGTACGCGACGACCTCAGGCAGATTACCTTTCATGCCGATTTCGACGTGAAGAGTCTCGACGCAGGAGGTGGAATGATAGTATATGAGCAGGGGGGATACCTCCATCTTCTCAATCCTGCCGACAACACTGCAAGGAGGCTTGAAATAAACGTCAAGGGTGATTTTCACTGGGCCCGCGAGCGGTGGGAGAATATATCGCCGGGGTCGCTGCAGAATGCCTCACTGTCACCAACCGGACAACGCGCGCTCTTCGAGTATCGTGGTGATATCTTCACTGTACCACGAGATAAGGGTGACTGGCGAAATATAACCAATAGTCCGGGCGCTGCTGACCGCTATCCCGTATGGTCGCCTGACGGTAAAACGATTGCATGGTTTTCTGATGAGAGCGGGGAATACCAGCTGATGATAAACGACCAGGAGGGCCTTGGTAAGCCGAAGGCCATACCGATACCACAGCCTACCTTCTTCTTCAGGCCTACATGGTCGCCCGACAGCAAACGCATTGCCTTTACCGATACCCACTACAATATATGGGTGGTAGAACCCGAAACATCGAAAATAACAAAAGCCGACACCGATCGTTTCGCCCACCCCGACCGCACCATGAACCCGGTATGGAGTCCTGACAGCAAATGGATAGCCTACGTCAGGTTGCTCGACAACCAGTTCAAGGCGATAAGGGTTTACAACGTTGAAACCGGAGAAAGGCATCAGCTCACCGATGGAATGGCAGACGCAATTTCACCTGTCTGGGATGCCTCGGGCAAATACCTCTGGTTTCTGGCTTCGACCAACTTCGGGCTCAACACCGGCTGGCTCGACATGAGTTCCTACGAAAGACCGGTAACCAGGTCGCTCTACTTCATCATCCTGAGCAGCGACGACCCCTCCCCGCTGCTTCCGAAGAGCGATGAGGAGAAGGAAAAACCAAAGGAGGAGACCACCGCGAAACCTGCAGAGGGTGTTACCGTGAAGATCGACATAGCCAATATTAACAGAAGGATTGTGCCGGTAAGCATTCCAGAGCGTAACTATGTACAGCTTTTCGAAGGACCGGCCAACACGGTGTTCTATGCTGAACTGGTAACAGGCCAGCAGGGTGTCGCTCTCAGCAAGTATAACCTGACAACGGTTAAAAGCGACCCATTCATAAGCGGAATCAATTATGCCGCGGTATCATCCGACAGGAAGGCTCTCCTCTATCGCGGCGGCACCACATGGGGCATCGTTAATACATCTGAATCAAATAAGAAAGTTGGTGACGGAAGCCTCGCGGCAATTTCATCGATGCGAATGAAGATCGATCCGCCTGCCGAATGGAGGCAGATCTTCCGCGAAGGCTGGCGGTTCCAGCGCGACTTTCTCTACGTTGACAACGTGCACGGTGCGCCGTGGGACGAAGTATATAAGTGGTACAGTCCCTGGATCGACCATGTGCATCACCGTGCCGACCTGAACTACGTGATTGACATTCTCGGTGGCGAGGTTTCGATCGGGCACTCATACACCTCCGGCGGCGACCACCCCTCGGTTCCCACAGTATCAATAGGACTTCTGGGGGCTGACTTTGAGCAGCATAAGGGCTACCACCGCATCAAAAAGATATATAATGGCGAGGACTGGAATCCGGGTCTTACCGCACCTCTCGCACAGCCCGGCATAAAAGTGTCGGAAGGAGATTACATACTGGAAGTCAACGGCATACCGGTCAGGGCCGAAGACAATCTCTACAGGTTTTTCGAGGGAACCACGGGCCGCCAGGTAAAACTGAGGGTCAACAACGCGCCAAAGACAGATGGCTCGTGGCTGGTGACGGTGGTACCGGTGTCGAATGAAAGCCAGTTGCGCACCATGGCATGGATTGAGCGCAACAGGAGAGAGGTTGCCAGGCTGTCTGACAACCTGCTTGCATATGTCTTTGTGCCGAACACATCGAACCAGGGCTACAACTACTTTAACAGGTACTACTTCGCTCAACAGGACAAGAAAGGGGCAATAATAGATGAGCGCAACAATGGAGGCGGGTCGGCTGCAGACTATATGGTTGACATAATGGCCCGCGAACTGCATGGCTATTTCAACAGCAAAGCATCTGACCGAAGACCCACAACCGTGCCGATGGCAGGAATCTGGGGACCGAAGGTTATGATAGTGAACGAGATGGCAGGCTCGGGCGGCGACCTGCTGCCATACCTTTTCAGGAGGATGGAGATAGGCTCGATAGTGGGGACACGCACTTGGGGAGGACTGGTGGGAACGTGGGATACACCCGCATTTATCGATGGAGGCAGGATGGTGGCACCCCGTGGCGGATTCTACGATGTCGATGGCAGGTGGGCCGTTGAGGGTGAAGGGGTGGCACCGGATATCGAAGTTGAGATGACCCCCGCACTTGTAATAAAAGGCCGTGATCCACAGCTGGAAAAGGCTGTCGAGCAGGCTCTCAGACAAATGAGGTCAGAGATAATCTACCTGAAACCCGAGCCTGAACCTCCGGTAAGGTACAGACGCCCGGTGAAGAAGTAATGGCAGGAAAAACAACTGAAGGCTGAGTGCCAGATGAGTGGCAGTCAGGCCAGTGACTTAAATCGATTGCTGAGATGAGTGATACCGAAGCGGCATTTTACAGGAAGAGGCTTCTGTTAAGCATGGCAATACCGGCAATATTCCTTTTTATTGCATGGCTCGTGTTTGCCCTCGGTCATCTTTTTGAGTTCAGCAACAGAGGGCTCGGAATACTTCCGCAAACCCTCAGGGGGTTGCCGGGAATACTCTTTTCCCCATTTGCCCATGCAGACCTGAAGCACCTTTTCAACAACAGCCTGCCGATACTCATACTTGGCACAGGCCTGTTCTATTTCTACGGTGAGATTGCACTTAAGGTATTTTCGATAAACTGGATACTTACAGGCCTGTTTGTATGGCTGGCAGGAAGGGATGCATGGCATATAGGGGCGAGTGGACTGGTATACGGGATGGCTTCGTTTCTCTTTTTCAGCGGTATAATCCGCAGGCACTTCCGGTTGATGGCCCTTTCGCTGCTGGTGGTGTTCCTGTACGGTTCGATGGTCTGGGGCATGTTCCCGTTCGTCCCTGCCAACATCTCATGGGAGTCGCATATGCTCGGCGCTGTCTCGGGAATTTACCTTGCGGTAAGATACCGGCACGAAGGACCGCAGCCACCGGTATACGAATGGCTCGATGAAGATGAAGATATTGATACTGATACAGATACTGATGCAGATACTGATGCAGATGCAGATGCAGATGCAGATGCAGATACAGATGCAGATACAGAAGATGAGCATAATGATAATGAGGTGAGGCGGGAATGAGCATCATTCACCTCTTCATCAGGTGCTTTATAAGAAAATCTACCGTTGCCCTGTTTACTGCAACCTGGTTTCTGTAGGCCATGAAATGGTGCGTGTCATCTTCTGATTACCGGAAACTCCGTTATTCTCAGTTTTGCACTGCCATAGGGTACAAGCTCCAGCTCGACCGGTTCACCGTCGATCGTGACCGGTGATAACGGCGGGACTGCTGCTGAGTTGTTCTTTAGTCCCCACCCGGGAATCAGTATCCCCTGAACCTTTAATACCACGGGCGCATCTTCCATCCATATAATGTGCTGCCTATGCTCCTCTGACCAGAGCATGTCGCCTTTATCGGCGAAAGGGTAAGCTTTTACGGGTCGGGATTCAGCCCTGATGCTTTCACCGGGGTTTTCCTCATTCAGCAGCAGGCCGTAATTCCAGTCTGTTGCCGGCAATATCTGCCAGTCGACACTGCCTTTGTATTCCGGGTTCTTGTAACTCATCCCTGTTTTTGAGTATTCCTTTCCTATTCTGAGTGAATAGTATAGCGGCCCCCGCATAACCGAAATGGAATTATTGTACCTTCTCTCGGTCCTGATATCGAATGGAATATTTAATGTGACAACATCACCATCCTCCCACTTCTCTGCTAATTTTACTGTTTCTCCCGCTTCAGCAGTTATCTTTTTCCCTTTGTATTCAATGGTAGCTTTGCCGCTCCATCCCGGTATTCGAAGGTATAGGGGGAATTTCACCCTCTTCTCTGTATTTATCCGGAACACAATACTCCCCTCAAAGGGGTAGTCTGTCTCCTGTGTTATTCTCACAACTGCACCATCGGCAACACTTGCTGTAACTGTTGAGGGTCCGTATACTGCTGCCATCAGACCCCTGTCATGAGTGGCCATCCACATATGCTGAACCAGCTTGGGCCAACCCTGATGCATATTGGCCAGGCAGCAGGGATAGTTAGGCATCAGTCCGTATATATTTGATTCATCCCTGTTGGTGCTCCAGTCTCTTTTAGCCACGCTTACCAGTACCTGATTTGATTGCTGGTCGTACTGGTGGGCCCAGCCATCTGCCGTCATCGTTCCTGGCAAGGCATTGTATGCCAGGTACTCGAGCCTGTCGGCAAGAGATACATCTCCAAACAGGCCGAATAACGTCTCCAGTGAAAACATATACTCCACCACGGCACACATTTCGGTGCCCTGTGAGGGGCTTTTACCTGTCAGGTGTTCATCTCCCGAGAATCTTCCTGCAGCCTGATCATGATGCGTTACATACTTCGCGATACCCTCAGTAACGGCACTTCTGTACCTCTCATCACCTGATTGCTGGTACCAGAGACCCGGGTATTTAATTGCCATGGCATTGTTGACTACATGTGCTGTGAGACCTTCAGCCTGCCAGTTGAGGGGTATCCGATTCTGCGCCAGAGCCTCTGAATCCCACGGAAAAGAATGGTAGTATTCAGTCCAGTCAAAACTATTCTTCTGTATTGACTCAATCGTCTCCAATATCCATGGTTCCTTCAGTCTCCTGTAGAGCCAGTAACCGGTTACGGCATGTTCCATGGCCCTCACTCCACGCCAGTCCTTGTCTGGCCAGTCAGGTTCATTTTCATGGAGATACCTGAAATATGCTGTCAGAACATCAAGGGCTTCCTGCTTTCCCGTTGCCTCGTAATATTCTGCAAGGACCTTTGACGTCACTGCCAGCGGCCACCTGTCTGTTAGTTTTTCAGGCCCGAACCAGCCATCGGGTCGTGAGCTGTTTATTATCGGCTCAATCCATTCTTCAACTTTGGCCTTCAGCCTGTTGTCGTCAAGAATGTAAGCCAGTGGTACCAGCCCGTCAAGGTAATAGGGCCCCCTTTCCCAAAACTCACCACCTTTACCTTTCCATCCTGAATTTATCAGATCTTCCCAGAACTCGTCAAGGTGACCGGTAAGTCCGTCAGCCTGTATCTGAAGCTGGTTCCTCAACCATCCCTGAGGCTCGACACTGCCCGCAGGCAGCCTGATATATGCTTCCTGAACCAATGGCTCAGGGTTTACCGGGTAGAGAGGTATGTCAGAGATATCCTTGCATCCCCCTATAAAAGGAATGATTATCAGTGTGCAGAACAATCCAGACTGTTTCATGGGTATCTTGGTTTTGTTTGGTCAGATAAATTTACTTAAAAGTTTATGAAATGAAATGTCTGTATAGGAAGAAAACGAGTAACTTGTGAACGGTAAACGGTATCCGGTAAACGGAACCGAGCCGAAGGGGAGTATACCAGCAACCACAACCCGATCATCGACACAATAAAAGTTTAGCCTATGGCTGAGATTCGAACTGGAATGGCAAATTACTCTCTTCATCCGCTGCAATTGCGGCCTCATGAGGTATTGCAATGGGCGCATGACAATGGGGCTG
>CAYUOS010000142.1:0-7685 GCA_964446435.1 uncultured Rikenellaceae bacterium
GCCGCTGAAATGTCAGAAATGAAGGCTTTGGTGGAGAAATCGATGCTCGAAGGGGCGTTCGGTCTTTCAACAGGGCTCTTCTACACACCGGGCAACTATGCCGAGACATCCGAGATTATTGAACTGGCAAAGGTGGCGGCGAATTATAACGGAATGTATGTAAGCCACCTGCGCGACGAGAGTGACTACTCCGTTGGTCTGATCGAGGCTGTAAAGGAGGCAATAATGATCGGAGAAGAGGCTGGCATAAGGGTGCAGATTTCGCACCTGAAATGCCTCGGGAAACCTGTCTGGAGCAAATCGCAGGAGGTGCTGCAACTGATTGAAGAGGCGAGAGACAGAGGACTTGACATCAGATTCGACCAGTACCCATACACTGCCTCAGCCACCAACATGTGGAGCGCCATCTTCCCGGCATGGGCAAGGGAGGGAGGCAACGTCACATCGCTCGAAAGGCTCGAAAGCAGCGAGCTTGGTGACAAGCTGCGGGCTGAAATGCGCGACAATATTGAACGCAGGGGTGGAGCCAGCACCCTCTATATCGTAAGAGAAAAAGCGTTTCTTTCTGAACTCGCCGCAAAGTGGAACTGCGACCCGGTCGAGGCGGCCATCAGGATTCAGAAAAACGGCAGCTCAACTGTCATCTCATATAACATGACCGACCACGACCTCGAGACAATCCTTAAAAATCCCTACGGCATGATAGGCTCTGACGGCAGCGTCGGAAGGCAGGATAATTCGGGCCACCCGCGCTCATTTGGCACCTTCCCGAGGGTTCTGAGGCTCTACGTAAGGGAAAAGAACCTGCTTACCTGGGAGGAAGCTGTCAGAAAAATGACTTCGGCACCGGCTGAGAGGCTTGGCTTGTGGGACAGGGGCATTATCAGGCCGGGAGCCTTCGCCGACATTGTTGTTTTCGATCCGCTTACTGTCTCTGACAAAGCCACATATGAAAGTCCGACTGAATACCCTGAAGGAATCCTGTATGTGCTGGTAAACGGCAAAACTGTAATTGACAACCATGTTCATACCGGACTGACACCCGGCAAAGTACTGACAAACACCAGGTGAGCGAGGCGCGGGTTCATCCCGCGCACCCCGGCGGAGGTCTGGACACCGCTTACATGCCACTACCCATGACTTATTTCCCGCTTTTTAATTTTGATTAACTACTTTTGTGGCATACAACATTTTCTGAAATGGAACACACACTTCAGCTGTACAACAGCATGAGCCGCAAGAAAGAGCAGTTTATCCCCCTCAATCCTCCATTCGCCGGCATGTACGTCTGCGGCCCCACCGTTTACAGCGATGCCCACCTCGGCCACGCCCGTCCCGCCATCACCTTCGACATCCTCTTCCGCTGGATGATGCACCTCGGCTACCGCGTGCGCTACGTACGCAACATAACCGACGTCGGACACCTCGAAAACGAAGAGACCGACAGCGGCGAAGACAAGATAGCACGCAAGGCACGTCAGGAACAGATCGAACCCATGGAGGTGGTACAGAAATACATGAACACCTTCCACCGCAACATGGCGCAGCTAAACACGCTTCCTCCTTCGGTGGAACCAAGGGCAACCGGACATATAATCGAGCAGCAGGAGCTGATCAGAAAGCTGATTGATAACGGATACGCCTACGAAGTGAACGGCTCAGTCTACTTCGATGTGCTTAAATACAACGAGAAACATAAATATGGAAAACTCTCTGGCCGCGTACTCGAGGATCTGATGTCGGTGAGCCGCGATGACCTCGAGGGCAGCGACGAGAAGAGGAATCCCTTCGACTTTGCCCTCTGGAAGAAGGCCTCACCCGGTCACCTGATGAACTGGCCCTCTGAATGGTCAACAGGTTACCCGGGCTGGCACCTCGAGTGCTCTGCCATGAGCATGAAATATCTGGGTGTGGAGTTCGACATACACGGCGGTGGCATGGACCTCAAATTCCCGCATCATGACTGCGAGATCGCCCAGTCTGCAGCCGCTCTCGGACATGAGTCGGTGCGCTACTGGGTGCACAACAACATGATAACAATCAACGGACAGAAGATGGCCCGCTCGCTGGGTAACTTCATTACCCTCGATCAGCTCTTCGCCGGAGACCACAAGCTGCTTTCACAGTCCTTCAGTCCGATGACGATACGCTTCTTCATCCTGCAGGCACACTATCGCAGCACACTTGACTTCTCTGACGAAGCACTGCAGGCTGCATCGACAGGACTAAAAAAACTTTTCGCCGCCGCTGACAGGGCCGCAGCTTTGAAACCCTCATCTGAATCGACAATCGAAGTAGAGTCTCTGCGCCAGAAGTGCTACGACGCCATGAACGACGACCTGAGCACACCTCTGGTAATTGCTGCCCTGTTCGATGCAACCCGCATTGTCAATCTCGTTGCCGATGGAAAAGAGACCCTGAATATCTGCGACCTGGAGATTCTCGTTTCGCTCTTCAACACTTTCCTGATTGAAATCCTGGGCCTGGTTCCCGAAGAAAAAACAGGAAAAGAGGATTCGATAGAGGCCGGACTTGTCGATATGATATTGAAAATGAGGCAGGAAGCACGCGAGCAGAAAGATTGGGCTAAGTCTGACGCAATTCGCGACGGGCTGGCGGGGCTGGGCATCATTATCAAGGACCGCAAGGACGGGACGGATTGGGAGAGGGGATAGGCGCAGAGCGAAGGGTGCAGGGTACAGGGTAAGAATATTCGGATATTATAGGATAATATAGTTTGCCTGTTTATATTTGTAGTATTAATAACTATCTCAATGCCATAAAGATATGTATACATATAAAATACATCTGCACAAAGAGGAGGAGGGCGGCTCTACGGTTACAGTGCCTGCGCTTCCGGGTTGTATAACCTATGGCGAGAATGTCGATGAGGCAATCGAGATGGCCCGGGAAGCTATCGAATTATATGTTGAAGAATTGCAGGATCGTGGTGAGAAACTACTACAGGTCCGTTGAGGTGCGGATCGGTGATCTGCTGCTGGGCGGAGGCAACCCTGTGCGGTTGCAGTCGATGACCAACACAGATACCAATGATACAGCGGCTTCGGTAGCTCAGTGCATCCGCATTATTGAGGCTGGTGCCGATATGGTTCGCCTGACGGCCCAGGGTGTGCGCGAAGCGGAAAACCTGGCCTTCATTAAGCGTGAGCTGCGCAGGGCCGGTTTTGATACTCCCCTGATTGCCGATATACATTTCAATCCCGCAGCAGCCGAAACTGCCGCCCGCATCGTCGAAAAAGTACGTATCAATCCGGGTAACTATGCCGATAAGCGTGCCTCTTTCGTTAAGGCCGAATTTACAGATGCCGAATACTCTGCCGAACTGGAGAGGATACAGGATCGCCTCCGGCCGCTGCTGGCAATATGCCGCGAGTATGGTACTGCCATACGCATAGGTGTAAACCACGGAAGCCTGAGCGACCGCATAATGACCCGCTACGGCAACACACCCATGGGAATGGCAGTCTCAGCCGTTGAGTTCATACGCATATGCGCCGCTGAGAGTTTTGACAGGCTTGTTTTGTCGATGAAGTCATCGAATATCCTTGTTATGGTTGAGTCTGTGCGGCTGCTGGTGCAGATGATGCAGCAGGAGGGTTTTGCCTGTCCCCTTCACCTTGGGGTGACCGAAGCCGGTGAGGGTGAGGATGGACGAATACGGTCGGCGATGGGAATCGGAGCCTTGCTTACAGAGGGCATTGGCGATACGGTGAGGGTTTCACTGTCGGAACCTCCTGAAAATGAAATACCCGTTGCGAGGATGATCGTTGAGAGTGCCGGGCGGCACATGACGCGATTGCCGGGTGAAGCTGCGGTCATAACCGGAAAGCCGGGGGATGCCGCTCCGAAAGCCGCGGCTCCGGGAAATGCCGCCCTTGAAGCTGCGGCTCCGGGAAATGCCGCAATAACAGATGAAGGTGGCACGCCAACCCTTAACTTAAAATATAACATCTCCGATGCTTCTGAACTGGCAGTATATGCTTCGGTCGACTCTGCCCCGACGCTTCTGTCGCGGAGGGCAACAGCCCTGAAGATTGATAATGGCTCTCTGCTTCCTGCTGATGTGGTGGCCTCGGTTGAGGCGGGCATCCTGCAGGCGGCACGCATCAGGATTACCCGAAACGATTATATCTCCTGTCCTACCTGCGGTCGCACACGTTTCGACCTGCCTGCTGCCGTTGCTGCCGTCAAGAAGGCCACTGCACATCTCACAGGACTGAAGATTGCAGTAATGGGATGCGTAGTAAACGGTCCGGGTGAAATGGCCGATGCCGACTATGGCTACGTGGGTGCCGCCGAGGGCAAGGTGCATATCTACCGTGGCACCGAGGCTGTCTATAAAAATGTGCCTGTCAGTGAAGCTATCGACAAACTCCTTGAGCTGATATCTTCCGATCAGGGCAACCTTTAAGCGATTACATCAGAAGCCTGATAATTCTGTCTGACACCGATCAGGCAAGCCGGTAGTCAAGCCGCTTCTTCTCAAGGTCGGCCTTAACCACTTCTACCATTACCCTGTCACCGAGGGTATATTCCTTACCAGAATGCCTGCCACGAACGCAGTAGTTCTCATCGTCGTACTCGTAGAAGTCATCTCCGAGTTCGCGAATATGAATCATGCCCTCGCACTGATTCTCAATTATCTCAACATATACACCCCAATCGGTAACCCCTGAGATAACACCCTCGAAGGCTTGTCCCACCTTGTCGCTCATGAACTCTACCTGCTTATACTTTATTGAGGCACGTTCAGCATCGGTGGCCAGGCGTTCCATTTTTGATGAGTGGGTACAGTATTTCTCGTAAAGCTCCTTGTTCTCCGAGCCCTTGCCATCGAGATAGGCTGTCATCAACCTGTGAACCATCATGTCGGGGAATCGCCTTATCGGGGAGGTAAAGTGAGTGTAATGCTTGAAGCCCAGTCCGTAATGACCTATGTTATCGGTTGAATAAATCGCCTTTGCCATTGAGCGGAGGGCCAGGGTTTCGATTATATTCTGCTCCTTTTTCCCGGCAACCTCGCGAAGCAGCCTGTTCATCGCCTTTGGCAGGGTTGCTATGTCATTGGTCTCCAGACTATAACCAAACCTCTTTATGAAGTGGCTGAAGCTGCTGACCTTCTCGGGATCGGGATCGTCGTGAATACGGTATACAAAAGTCTTGCCCTTGTGCTGCTTTGCTATGAACTCAGCAACTTTACGGTTTGCCAGCAACATGAACTCCTCGATAAGCTGGTTTGAAGTTCCCATGTCACGGAACTTTATTCCCATTGGCTTCCCCTTTTCGTCAAGATCGAACTGCACTTCTATGCGCTCGAAAGAAAAGGCTCCGGCCTTCATGCGCTTGTCGCGGAGCCTGACAGCCATCTGGTGCAGTGTCAGTATCTGCTCTTTCATGTCACCCTCTCCGGTGTCGATTACCATTTGGGCCTCACCATAGGAGAACCGCCGGTCGGAGTGGATCACAGTACGGCCAAACCAATCTGAGAGAACCTCCGCCTTGTCATTCATTTCAAAAACCGCCGAGTAGGTAAGCTTGTCTTCTTTAGGATTCAGGGAGCATGCTTCGTTGCTCAGCTTCTCAGGCAGCATGGGTACTACCCTGTCAACAAGGTATATTGATGTTGCACGGTTGGTGGCCTCATCATCGAGTATTGTTCCTGGTTTTACATAGTGGGTGACGTCAGCGATATGGACACCGACCTCCCAGTTTCCGTTATCAAGTTTTTCTATTGAAAGGGCATCGTCAAAGTCCTTCGCATCGGCCGGGTCAATTGTAAAGGTGGGTGCCTTTCTGAAGTCGCGTCTTCTGGCAATCTCCTCCTTTGTTATTGTCACTGACAGCTTTTCAGCCTCATGCTCCACCTCATCGGGAAACTCCATCGGCAGTCCGAATTCTGCCATGATGGCGTTGATTTCGGTCTCATTTTCACCGGGGTAGCCCAGAATTTTAATTACCTCAGCTACCGGATTGCGGGAGCGGGGATCGTGGCTTACTATCTTTGCCAGTGCCTTCTGTCCTTGCTTTGCGCCGTTAAGGTTCTGCAGTGGTATGAACAGATCGAAAGGCATATTCTTGTTGTCGGGTATCAGGAATGCGAATGCGGGCATTATTTCGATGGTTCCGACAAAAGAGTCGCGGGCACGCTCCAGCACTTCGATTACCTCTCCCTCAGCTCGTGAGCCCTTGCGGGTCACCAGCAGGCGCAATTTTACCTTATCGCCGTGGAGTGCTGTTTTAAGGCTTCTTCCTGAGATAAAGATGTCATCGTCGCGTTCATCGGTTACCAGGAAGGCATACCCCTGGCGTGTCATGTCTATTATTCCGGTTATGGTACCAGCGCTGCCACCTCCGGGCTTTATCGTAAATGACCCCCGACGGGTCTCCTTCAACAGGCCTTTTCCTGTAAGGCGTGTCAGGGCATTTCGCACCTGCATGCGCCGTGAGTTCTTGTCAATACCGAGGGCATGAGCTATCTGTTTGTAGTTCATCTCATGCTTAGGATTCTTACCTAACAGGTCAAGTATCTCGTTTTCAAGGCGGTCGGTATTTCCACCCTTCTTGTGTTTGTGTTTGTTATGTGTCATGGTGCAAAGTACGTCATTATTAACCGAACCACAAAGCGGAGGGCTCAGGGCGGAGAGCGCAGGGCGCAGAGCGCAGAGCAGGGGGTACGGGGCGGAGAGCGGAGAGCTTCTGAATTTATGAATGAGCAACGGAGGGGGAGCAATTTTACCGGGGATAATCCAGCGAGACACAAAAAATCACCGGCGGCCTCGACAATTGCAGGGGGCGAACAGCACTAGAATTCCTCACCCCTCCGGCTCAGACAACTAAAAACAACCACTCTTGTCAATAATTCAATGAAACCTTGTCGGTCCGCGATTCTCAGTTTGTGCAACTCTGAGGTGAAAACGAATGTTTTCAGATTATAAATATAAACAATTCAATCGATTAACAGTCAAAAAAAAGTTGCAAAAGGTAAAAACTTTCTTGCAAATCGTAAAAAAATGAAGGTTTTTTGCGGCATTTTAGTGCTTTCTTCAATAAATGTGCGTTTTTCTACTCTTTAACCTTAAAAACCTCTATTTTATTCAGTATTGTGCCGGCCTGTTGAGGCTCATGGTGATAACCTGCCGAGAAGAACTCTGTATCGGTAGCACCGACAAACCACCCTTCAGAATTTGAAATATCATTTATGATATATGAGAAATGCGACCCTGTCATTGCATTTTTGTCAATAAGGCAAAACCCTCCTCTGTTGATTAAGGATAGTAAAGTCCTGAAGAGCAGATATCGGTTAGACTCAATCGGTGTGTCCTTCTGAATAATATATTCAGATGTAAGTTCCTTGTAAGATTCCAGAGCTCTTTTTGAGTCTGGGAACCTTTTTGCGCCAAAATCAATACTAAGTCTCATATTTAATGAATCGCCCTCAAAACTGTAAACCTTGTCGTTAAAGGATGCCAGAAGATAACCATCAACCTCAGCACGGTTGAAAAATGACTGGTTAAAGAACTGAATCATATCCGGCCAGTCAAACTTATGAATAATCCTGATCATCTTCCCGCGATTATCAGCGAGATAAATTCCTAACGGAATGGTCTTGCCATTAACAACATTATGAGTCTCGTATGAAGAGTAAAAGATATAATTACCCGTTT
>CAYUOS010000143.1:0-7570 GCA_964446435.1 uncultured Rikenellaceae bacterium
ACTGGCGGAACCGAAGCTGATCTTCTGCAGTCCGGCCCTTATCTCGAACCGGTTTGTTGAATACCTCAACCAGAGCCTGTATGGCTTTATATCGCCTGTGGCCGTATCGAGGTTCAGGCGCGTAAAATCCAGGTTGCCATATGTATTTAGTGATAACTCAGCATCGAATCCGCCCTTCTTGCCGGGGTTCCACCACGGATTCAATTGGGGTATATACCTGATACCGGCCTGCGACTGAACCGGACTCTCAAAACTGAGTCCTGCCCAGCTGCTAAGCTGGTTTTTGAGGGTGACACCTGCCTGCTGGGCACCTGCCTGCTTAAGCAGAAATGATAGTATCACAATAAATATCAGTCGTATCTTTGCCACGATTTCCTAATTTTCTTTGTTGCCTTTCTCTATCAATCTTTTCAGCAGCGCCCGGAGGCTGTACCTGTCGAGGGCACGTCCGATCCCCTTACCCATAAGGATGAAATCAGAAACATCCTCCTCTGAGAATTTGAGGCCCTTTTCCCTCTGAAGCATAATGAATTTTTTCAGATCCTCGCTCTGGGCTATCCAGAAAACCACGTTGACAAGAGCCATGAAGAGCCCGTAACGCCAATCATCGAACCAGTACCACAACCAGAAGATCAGCAGAACGTAGCCACCCCAGCGCAGCACCAGCACTCTGCCGACGATAAAACCCAGCACCGCTGCTGCAGCATTTACGATGAACAGTCCGAACCAGTTGATTACCAGAATGACAGCCATAATCGGAGATTCCCCTCTTCCACCGACAAAATTGTACCACACAGGAAAATTATGGCCAGTCACACCGAACAGAGCTACCAGCAGGTAGTAAGGCTCATCCGTAAAGACAAGCTTGACCAGCAGCAGCGGTAGAACGACCTTCAGCATATCCATCAGCGATGTGATCATTCCGTACTTTTTACCCAGTTTCCTGGTAATCAGTGTTGCGCTTACCAGTTTTGACTCGAACATTTCGTCAGAGTGCGGTATCGGCTCCGAGAAAGGCTCAATCTCCTTCCGTTTTGTTACCAAGTAATAGACTATCCGGGCAGATGAGACTGAGCCCGCAAGGTACCCGGCCAGGCTGCAAAGTACTGCAAGAAACCAGGGCGTGGCAGAAAGATAAGATACGATTTCACTCATAGTCATGAATTGTTAGTATTCCGTTGGAACCGTCTACTGTAACTTTAATGCCGGTGCCGAAGGCGCAGGCATTGGGTACTGACACGAGGGCAGGGATTCCCATCTCACGCGCTATTATTGAACAATGAGCCAGCATACCCCCGGTTTCTGATACAATGGCGCCGGCCTTAACCAGGATCGGTGTCCAGCTTACATCAGAGAACGGTATCAGCAGGATATCACCCTTCTTAACTTCATTAAAATCTCCGGTTCCTTTTACAATTCTTGTAATTCCCGTAAAGGAGCCCTGCGAGGTTCCGATTCCCGAGTGGTTTTTTGCCCTGTCACTGCCAATTACCGGAGCCTCTTCTCCATAAATTACCGGAGGCAGCACTATATCATTTGTCTCCTCCATCTCCTTCTTTCGCCTTGCAATCAGCTCTTTGTAATGATTAAGATCACCCGGCGCATGGTTACCGGTGAAGTTACTGTCTGTTATTATTCTCTGATCCGGGCCCATTTTGCCGTTGCAGATGATTTCATCCACCTCCTGTTTTGTGAGGTAGAAGACATCATCACGATTCTCTATTACCCCACGGCCGGCCAGATCATCACCCAGCTTGAGGAAGAGTTTCCTGAAAAGACCATAGCCATAGATATAGTATGAGCTGATTTGTTCGCGGTAAACCTTGAAACGGCCCGCCTTTTCGTACTGCCTTCGCAAGCCCGCACTGACCTTCAGGCCTTTTTCGCTGAGCTCCCGCATTGTGACCATTCCGGTTCCTGACTGATCGCTCGTGGCATTCAGCACCATACCGAAAACCTTCTCCGGCTCCTCGTGCCACTTCGGATATGAAAAGTCGGTTCCAACATCGCTCATATGGCCGAATTCTTCAAGGAAAGCATCAAACCCTGCGGTTAAAGGTACGGCCTCCTTCAGTGATCGCATCTTTTCTACCGAAGTGCAATGTTGCCTGGCGCTTTCAGGAAGTTCATCGAGCATGTTTCTGATCTTCGTGAGTCCGGTAACGGGATTCAGCCGGTTCAGAATCGGGAAATCCTCCCTGAAATAGAGCTTCTCATAATCGACATTCAGTTTAGCCAGTCTCTTTTTGAGCCTCCTGTGGTACATCGACATCAGGATCGGGGTGACGATATTCAGGTACGCGAGCCTCTTTCCTGCGGAAAACAGCCTGTCGTACAGCCTGTTGAACGACTCAGGAGTTACCTTATCGTACTCATTTATGAATAGTTCCTCAATCTCTGCGTAGGTTTGTTTTAACTCTTCAAACTCTCTGATGAACCTCTTCTCGAAACGTAGTTTTCCGTTGATGAACCTTATGATCCTGAATGTATGTCGCAGTGTTGAGATGCCGGGCTTGAACGAGGGCTTTGAGTCATCATCCCTGATCATCAGGTATTCAAGGCTGTCGGCTGACATTCCGAATTTGCTGAATATCCTGCCCAGGGCGACCACGTTGAAATATGTCTGGTAGTAGAAGGCTTTTGCCAGGTCTTCGGGTTTCACATCGAGCTGACCGGTGATCTCTGACAGCAGGCCTATCCAGGTACTGTTCACCATTGGTATATTGATTGACCATACCAGTGGTTTTGTCTGACCCGGAAGCATCTCTTTGGCCATCTTGTTGCTGTAGATCTGCAGATCCCTTCTTCCGGTTATCTGCCTTAGCTGCAGGTAAAAGAGCTTCTTCGCGTCATACACCCATTCGATGTCGATATGGTTTCCGTAGTGGCGTCTCAGCTTTATCGTGTCTGCCGCCACCTGCCTGATTATGTCAAAGAAGTGATGATGCTGATTACCCTCAGCCACCACATCCTTCCTGAGCCTCCAGCGCATTGGGGTAACTCCCTTCTGAACAAGGTCCTCCCCGGTTCCTTCAATAGCTTCAATTACCACCTCATTCTGGTTTGTAACCGGATTGCGGCTGAAGCTTACCCCGGCAAACTGCGAGGTTATCATCTCCTGGATTATAACGGCACATTTAAGGGTTTTTACCCTTGTCTTTTCGAGGTATTCATTGTCGTTAAGCAGTGACGTTGACTCCCACACCTTTTGTACTGCATCGAGTATATTTTCGTGGCCTCTGACATTAATCAGCGTCTGAAACTGCCCGGCAAAGCTGAACTCGCCGGAGTCCTCCACACTGGTTGATGACCTGACAGCCCAGGTAATATCTGGCAGATAGGCTATTTCACCTCTCAGACTTTCGAGTATCACCTGCCCCTCTGACTTATAGTCCTCATAAGCCTGGGTGGTAACCAGGAACGTGAGAGGTATATTGAAGCCATACCTGTGAAGGAAGATGAGCGAATTAGCCTTATTACCGGTCTCATCCGACTTCAGTCCGGCCTTAAGGCGCTTTATGTAGTGGTGGTGGGGCATCGGATAGGAGGTATGGGGTTTGAGGTATGGGGTTTGAGGTATGGGGTTTGAGGTATGGGGTTTGAGGTTAGAGGTTTGAGGTTTGAGGTTTGAGGTTTGAGGTTTGAGGTTTTGCATGTTGACCCCGGATACCATCGACCGTTTACCGTCGACCGTATTCAGAATTTCCGAAATTGACTGAACCACTGCTCTGACTATATACCTCCGGTACGGACCAACGGGGCAGCCTGCGTAGATGCCGGTTGTATTGCCTTCACGGAAAGTTCGTTTCAGAGGATGCTCCCAGTCGGGATAATGTACCGGTGAGTTATAGTTGTATTCCGGAAATGCATTGAATTTCCTCATGGCATGGAATATCATCAGGTCGGTGTTCTCGGCTATGAAGTCTGTTGGAATCTCAAGAGCGAAGTCGTACTTCTCATCTATTGCCTTTCTGTAGGCTGAGTAGGTTGAAAACTTTCTTTTCCGGCGATCCCAGTAGTCGTCGGCATACTCATCATCGCTCCAAACCAGATCGCAGATTCCGCCCCACTCCAACAGTGCCTGGCGCATTGCCAGCTCAAGTGGCTGACGATACTCCGGACCTCTGAGGTCCATCGTCTCATTCCTGAACGGATGTCCGTGCCTCGACAGGATCAGCAGCAGTTTTGAATGCACAGGGATCGTTGAAAGATTATCCCTCATTAGCTGAACGAAGCCTTCACGCAGCGAAGGCTGGATTCCCAACTGATCGGCCCAGATGATACTGGCCCTGCGATTAACGACGCGGTGCAGGGTAGGGAAAGCGAATGCATAATCCTCAAAATCAGAGTAAACCGGATTACAAAAACACTGGTATATTATTGTCTCGCATCCGGCAGCGAGCAGCTCCTCTACTGCCTGCCTGAGTGAATCCTCATAGGTATACAGGGCCGGGCGAAACTCAGCATCAGGGAATAATCCTGTCAGTTGGACAACAGCTTCTTCGTATATCCTTCTGCACTGCGCCTCCCAGGGGACTTTTTTCTCAGGAAGCAGGTGGCCGAAATACCATCCTGCGATCTTTGCCCCGGTCTTCTGGCAGATATCTGGTGCTCCACCCTTTCCGTGACCGGTATAGAGAAAGTATCCATGGTCCGTGGGATTCCTCTTAATTCCCGGTGGACGCCATTCGATCTTGCAGTCGACATACTCTGCCCCATCTTGGTTAGTGTATGAGCCGTACATGTCAACCAACCGGCGTGGAGCGAAGGGTTCGCGGGCAAGGGGGTTTTCAGGGTCTATAAGTGCAATGCCCCTGTCGGCAAGGATAAAGCGGTGCAGGAACCATGGGATTGAATAGTCGAACACATGCTCCATGAATTTGGTGTAAAACCCGGGCTCGTAATCCTCAGGCATTCCAAGTTCAGCCAGGATTATTCCGGGTTTGCCCACAACCTCACGGGTCTGTCTTTTAAACAGTACCTCGTAGCCGTACTTGTTGCCATATCTGAGGTTTCTGAGCCATTGCGGCATATATCGGCTATTTAAGGTTCAGGACTATCAGACTCCTGAATGCGGCTCGACCGAATTCCTTAAGCTACAATCTATTATCTGACGGTTACTTCCTGGTATTCAGCTGAATCAGTTCGTATCCCTTGAGGCTGATATCTGTGTTTATTCTATCGTTAATCTCTTTGGTTACCATTGTGGATGTAATCTTACCATTCTCGCGTGTCTCCATCTCCATTACATAACCGCCATACAGGGCGCTTCCGGTATACCAGCCCGGCATGCCTGCCGTAGCGAGGCCTTTACGGTCAACATTTAGTTTCTTGTCCCGGGTGAGCCAGATAGCAGTCTCTGCATCTCTCTCTGTATCCCGTGCGAGATACTCATCGCATTTATATCCTGCTATTGTTTTTGACCGGCCGGTTTTCTTATAAACTCCCATATAGGTTTCATCGTAGTCCGCCACCTCTGCTTCTGACACTTCAGTTGGCTGTTCCTCAGTCATTGCCATTATCATACCTGACTTTTCCCCGTCAGTTTCGGAAAGCATAAAGAAGCAGCGGTTTTTCTGGTCGAAAATGAACAGGGCAGTCCCGTCGTTGCTTTTAGCTTCAGCATCGCGAAATTCGACTGCTGAGTTAAGGGTTTCGGGATTATACATTATTGTATAGAGAACTTTGCCATTCGATTTCTGGTTCTCATCGAAGCTCTCCATCTCCATTACCACTCTTCCGGTAAATTTGTAATTGTCATCATGAGGCAGGGTTACCTCGCCGAAGCCCATTCCGAGTGCAGCAAGATCAAGCTTGCCACCTGAGCCCATTCCCGAGAAGTATCCTCCTGATGCCGTATCTCCGTTGGCAATGCGTGCCCTTTCGAAGGCTTCATTAACCTTCTTTTCTGCTGCCTTCTCGATCTCTCGCGATATCTGCTTCTCGACTGCCCGGGTAGCACCCTGGGTAGCAGCCGACACACCTCTTTTGATCAGATTTCCAACCTGTGCGTTAACGCTTACCGGAATCACCATCAGCAAAGCCAGCCACAAAAAAACAATCCTGGTATTCATTTCATTAAATAGGTTTAGTACATAATAACAAATTTATAAAAAATTTAGTTGTGACGGCACCTGCAACGCTCATACTTTTCGTACATTTGGAATAACAAGTCAAAAAGTCGCAATAAGAAGAAAAATGATGATGAAAACATTAACAATACAGGGGGTTATAATAATAACCGTAACTCTGTTTGCACAGGCCTGCGGTTCAGGCCGGGATAAAGTTCATGATGCATCGGCTCCACTGCTTGTCAATCTTGAATTGGCGATTGGCAATGAAAGGGAATTCCTTTTATCGGAGCTGGCAACCGATATTAAGCTGGTGCCACTGGAGACAAGAGAAGATGCCCTTATAGGCAGCGGTGGCGCTTACCCGGGGGTTCCTGTTATTCTGACCCCGGATGGATTTATGCTGATACCCCAGAACCGTTCACCGCTTTGTATATTTGACAGCGAGGGAAGGTATGTAAGGACCATTGGTTCAATTGGCCGTGGACCGGGAGAATATTCTGCGAATTACTATGCTGTTTACTGCAGTGAGCAGAGGCACATCTATATCAAGAACAATTTTACCAGAGACATACTTGAGTTCGACTGGGAAGGCAATTTTATCAAAAAGTTCCAGGCTGAGACCGATCTTCTCAATTTCGAGGTTATGGAAAAAGGACGGTTTCTGGGTGCCCTTTCACTCTTTCCACCAAATGACACTCTTGGCTATAACTATGTAATCTTTAATGATAAAGGAGAAACATTAACCACGATCTCAATTCAAGGGAATGCGATTGTGAATATTGCCCAGCCCGGTAGTGACCAACTGGCAGCATTCGTTATAAGGCCATTGCTCTTAAAAGGAGAAAAAGGTATCAATATCAATACTACAAGGAATGATACCATTTTCACCATCGACAGAAATGGTAATCTTACCTATAGCCTTACCTGGGAGAAAGGTCGGTTCACATCCGACTTCCCAGCCTATCTCTATATGATTTACAGAGACAGGGCTGATAAATACCTTTTTGTTCAAACGGTGGCAGAGACCAGTAAATACTGGTACCTGACATGCCAGATGGAAAAGAAGATTGTAAGGTTCCTGATTGACAAGGAAGATGGAACCGCTTACTCGATTCGACGAATCAGGAACGACATTGATGGCACGGTAACTGGGATGCCGGGGCTAAATACAATCGGAAACAAGGTGATAACTCTTTGGGATCCGCTCTCGCTGAAGAAGTTAATATCCACACCCGCTTCTGATAAGTTAATATCAACACCCGCTTCTGATGATGAAACCCTGAATTACCCTGAAAGGCAGAGAGCCTTCCGCGAGATGGTGGAAGCATTAAAGGAAGATGACAATCCGGTTGTCACAATAATTACATTTCGCTGATCTGATAATTCTGATGTACTCTGCACCCCGTGCCCTGAGCTCTGAGCCCTGAGCCCTGAGCCCTGAGCTCTGAGCCCTGAGCCCTGAGCTCTGCGCCCCCGTGCCCCGTGCCCCGTGCCCT
>CAYUOS010000144.1:0-7256 GCA_964446435.1 uncultured Rikenellaceae bacterium
ACACACCACCCCGCATAGGTTCCATCAAGAATGCCGCCGTTGGTTACTGTGGTAACAAAGTATGACTCTCCTCCTGGTAAGGGTGAACTTACAGAGATTGTGACATATTCAGGCAATTGCACTGAGACAGCCGGCAAATCAGTCTTCCATCCTGTAACCCGCTCTACAACTGCATGAGCCATAATATAGAGATTGTCGTTTCCGCCTACCGGAATGCCGCTGTAGGTATAAGAATTAACCTGCGGGTAGTGTTCCTTTTTGTATTTGAACAACCCGATTTTGGGATTGAGATTCATTGTAGCCGGAATATCTGAAAGCGAGGCTGTAGCCGAGAGGTGTGTTTCTGAGATGACCCAGTCGCTGCCTTCAATTTCATACTTCACCGTAAGGTATTCACCGTTGGTGGTAACCCTTACCACCCCCACCTTTGTATTCTTGCCTGCAAGCAGGTCGCTGACCAGTTCGCCGCCGCAATAGTTCTGAACGACAAGGTGTATGTATGAGAGGTCATTCGGTTTGGGGTTTTTGGGGACTCCTTTTTCTGCCGGACCCTTTTCACAGGAGACAATTGCAGCCATAACTGCGAATGCTATCAGGGCAAAGAATAAATTCCTTTTCATGTCTTTCGATTTTGGTTTTTGTTCGTATGACCGATTTCAAATATACAGAACAACTACCTTAAAAACAACCTCTCACTCAATCCTCCTTTACTTCAGCCACAAAACCAATGGAAATCGGAACACCAGCCGTCAGATTGATTCTGACTGCCGATCCTGAGGATCCAGTGTCTGAGTAGATAATTTTTCCTTTTCCGGGGAAATATATATCGGCGACCTGATCTCTTACCGACAAAAGGGTTGCTTTTATTGTATCGTTGTGCCATTCCAGCCTGTCGAGGGTTATTCCCCCTCTCAATAAAAGGCCTTCAGCAGAACCTCTTGTCCATTCTCCGGGTATTGCAGGCAGGAGTGATATTCTGCCGGGTTCTGAACTAACCAGCATCCTGATTATTAAGGCTGGAAACCCACCGCTAAGATCAAGGTTGAAGATGTGCCCGGGATCGTGTGTAGTAACAAGTGATGGAGTCCAGTAATTCCGGCTCAGCCATCTAACTGCCTCCCATGCCATCTCTCCCTCACCCAGCGAGGCGGCAGCCATAGCCAGCTGAACCATTCCGAATGCCATGATACCACCATTTTCCTTTCTTCTCTCTTCCATTCGCCTTTCCACGGCAATTCTTGCTGCCTCCCTGAGCAACGGATCGTCCATTATGTCCCTGTCAGGCATTTCAAAAAGTGCATATAGATGAGAGGCATGCCTGTGAGAATAGTTATCCTCCAGGCCCGGCCACATCCACTCCCTGAGCGCTCCATCTTCATTGACCTGATATGGCGGCATGGCTGACAGCATAGCAGTCCACTTCGCAATCCCTGTAGTATCACCCGTTGCCCTGGCGGCAGAAATGGTATTTTTAAGCAACTGCCGGGCCACCATAACATCCATAGTGGCATTTATACATGCCTGCCACTGACTTCCGGCCGGATTATTCTCAGGAGAATAGGAAGGAATAAATATCCAGTGTCCGTCATCTCCCCTGACCAGAAAATCCTCATAGAAAAGTGCTGCCTCTCTCATAAAGGGCAGGGCTTTCTCTTTCAGGAAAAGTGTATCGCCGGTATATAGCCAGTAATCGTAGAAAAAACCGGCTGCCCACCCTGCCCCGGCTGTCCAGAAGGTCATTGGCCATGTCCTGTCAAAGTGATTATTGAGTCCATGTGTACTTGTTCTCGATGCAATATATATACCTCTTGCACCATACAATCTCATGGCATTCTCCCTCAAATCGTCCATCATTTTCAACTGGTACCTGAAATAGGCATGCATAAGCTCAGTCATGTTACCTGGCATGATTGACGAGATTGCCACCTGAAGGTTGCCGTTCTGCGTGTAGTCACCCGACCAGTCTGAGGCCCACGATCCGGCCCATATGCCCTGAAGGTTGGGAGGATTCATCCCCGTTGATGAGAGAATATTGTATCTCCCGGCATCAAACTGTCTTGAAATTAACTGAAGGTCAGGTTCATCCCTATTGCCAGAGAGAAGTTTCTCAATCGGGGTGTTATTAGTCACATTATCGTTGGTTAGATCAATCTTTACGCGTCTGAAGAGTTCTCCATGGATACTTGAATGCCGGCGAAGAAGAGTTTCATAATTAGCCGGCAGGCTCTCAAGAGTGGAGCGAAACTTTTCCAGACCGGCACCCGGCTCCTCATACGTCCCGCCAAGTTTTACCAACACCAGAACCTCTCTTCTTCCCGACAGCTTAAGGGTTTGCTCGTCTTCCCTCACTGCAGAACTGGCCTTTCTTACAAGCGCAACACCTTCACACCCCCTGAGGCTTCCCTCCCACTTGTTAAGGAAGGCGCCTGTGTAATTTATGTAATCGTCTGCTACAGTAACCTGGTAATCCCCTGCAGCGAATCCCCTGTCGAAGTACCCGCGAAAAACCAGTGGACGCCGATCAATGGTGATCTCACAATCAACTCTTCTGCCTGAAAGGTTTGAGATTGAAACCACAGCAACAGAATCGGCTCTTGACACAAATACCCTTCTCATCCATTGGCCTGCGTCATCCTCCCAGGAGACTGCAATCTCTCCTGTCATAAAGTTCACCGATCGCCTGTAATTGGCAGGTTCTCCGTTAAAAGGATGCCTGATGATGAGGTCAAATCCCGGCACAAAAGGGTCTGTCCATCGCTTGCTGCCATATCCCTCCTCACGCGAAAGCCTTACCACAAACTCAGATGCCTCTCCATACATTCCAGCATACAACATCTTCCGGATAGTATCCAGATGGGATGCAGTATTGACCGGCATAAGTGGCTCATGAAGTGGCATGTAAATATCCCAGTTGCTGAAGATGATCGTATCTGCCAAGGGTGTACCATAAACCAGTGCACCGGTTGTCCCATTGCCCGACACCATTCCATGCTCCCATCGTTTCACAAGGCTTTCTGACCAGAAACCTCTTTCGGGAATATCATGCGTTATGCTGCTGCAACCCGAAAGAGAGAGACAGCCCAGAAGTGCTGAAACATAAAGCAATCTCCGGTAATAATTCTTGCTTATCGCCATCACATTAAATGTTATTCATAACAGACGATGAAGTTATGAAATCTTGATCCATAAATAAAATATTACGTGTTAATATTACATTTATTACCTTTGACTCAATATATATAAAACCTGCCACCAAAAAACAAAATGCATGAAAAAGACCACCAGACTTTTCATTATTGCCTCAGTTGCGCTGCTCAGCATTGTAATTGAGGGATGCACGCAGAAGGAGTTCACCTGGACAAACCCGCTCAACGGGCTTGAATTCAGGGACACCCATATTATTCCGCATGACGGAAAGTTCTTTGCAGTAGGCACCTGTGAGCCTTTCTGGGGCGGACCCAACCCGGGAGTGAAGCTCTATTCTTCCGATGATCTGAGAAACTGGAAGTTCGAGAAGCTGCTTATCGATGCTTTTGCCCTCGACTCAAATGTCTGGTACCGTGATCGTTTCTGGGCTCCGGAGTTGAGGAAGATCGGCAGCACCTGGTATCTGACATTCAACTGCCAGAACAACAGTGGCAGCTATGCTGCCCCCGACATGAAGCACTTTCATGCCTGCGGAGTGGCCACTGCGTCAGACATTATGGGTCCATATACTGTAAGAACGCATGATAAGCCTCTCACATCATTCCCCTCCAACGACATCTCTCTCTTTGAGGATGAGGACGGCAGGGTTTACGCCTTCTTCAACAACGGATGGACAAACATTCACAAGATTTTCGTGGCAGAACTTGACACTGTAACCATAACGCTCATGGAGGAACCGGTTGAACTGTTCTCACAAAGCACAGGAAACGAGTGGGATTCGAACGGCATTGAGGGGGCTCATGTTATAAAGAATGACGGTACCTATTACCTCTTCTACTCTTCGTGGACAAGGGGTTATGCAGTGGGCTACGCAACAGCAACCGATGTTTACGGACCCTGGACCAAGTATGAGAAGAACCCGCTATTCGGAGCATGGGCAAGAGATGGAAAATCATACATCGTCAGGGAAGGAGTGACAGTGGAGGATCCGCAGTCGCCACTGATCAATGCAGGTCACAACCAGGTATTTACCGGTCCAGATGGCAGGCTGTGGACCTCTTATCACAGCAACATTAAAGGCGAGCCCAAAACAAAAACCCTCATTGATCCGTTATGGTTTGAGGATGGTGCAATAAAAACCACCGCCCCGGGCTATACCACTCAAAGTGTTCCGATTGCACGGAAGATGCTAAGGAGGTTCCCCGGACTGGCAAAGCAAGAGATTAGTAAACCAACTGAATAAAATATAATATGAAGGACTTTGAATTTTACAATCCGGTCAACATTCTTTTTGGCAAAGACCAGCTGCTCAAAATCGCAGGACTGATACCTGCTGAAAAGAGGATAATGCTTCTTTACGGAGGAGGCAGCATAAAGCGAAACGGTGTTTATGACAGAATCAGGGAGGCGCTGGCAGGCCGCAAGATGGTTGAATTCGGAGGTATTGAGCCAAATCCGTCATACGAAACCTGCATGCAGGCCGTTGCTGAGATAAAGAAAGAGAAGGTCGACTTTCTGCTGGCAGCAGGAGGAGGTTCGGTAATTGATGCCACCAAGTTCATTGCCGCCGCAGCGTTATATGAGAGCGGCGATCCCTGGGATATCCTTGCCAAAGCAGCCCCTGTTGAGCGTGCCCTGCCGCTTGCTGCGGTACTGACACTTCCGGCCACGGGCACCGAAATGAACAAGAACGCCGTTATAAGCCGCAAATCGACCACTGACAAGAGGGCGTTCGGTTCTCCCCAGGTCTTCCCGAAGTTTTCAGTTCTGCTTCCCGACGCAGCGGCCAGCCTTCCAGCGAACCAGGTGGCAAACGGAATTGTCGATGCCTTCATACACACCACTGAGCAGTATCTTAATTATCCGGTCAACGCACCGATACAGGACAGGTTTGCAGAGGCGGTACTGAAGACCCTTATTGAGGAGGGTCCGAAGGTATATGCCAATCCCGCCGACTATGAAGCCATGTCAAACCTCTACTGGTCTGCCACGATGGCTCTCAACGGACTGCTCTCATGCGGCGTTCCGGGTGACTGGTCGGTTCACACCATCGGTCACGAGCTTACAGCTCTTCACAACATCGATCACGCCTGCACCCTCGCTATAGTGTTGCCGGGCATCCTGACAGTTCTGAAGGAGGAGAAAATGGGTAAGCTTCTGCAGTACGGAGAACGGGTCTGGGGTATTACTGAGGGAACCGAGGGTGACCGTGCCGATATGGCTATCAGGAAAACAGAAGAGTTCTTCCGTTCGCTGGGTATCAGGACGAGGCTCAGTGAGTACGGGGTTGGACAGAATACGGTTGACGAGATCGTCAACAGGTTTGTGGAGCGCCAGTGGATCGCCTTCGGAGACAGGAAACTGGTAACGCCTGAAGTGGTCAGAAAGGCACTGGAGAACAGAGTCTAGGGATTTACGATTAACGATTAACGATTTGAGATTTGAGATTTGAGATTTGAGATTTGAGATTTGAGATTTGCGATATCAGAAATCCCATTTTGAAGTTTCGATTACCTGCCACACCCTGGTTTTTGTCTCTTCCGGGGTGGGGAGGAGTTCAGTGGTGGTGAAGTCTCCGTTGTCTGGGTCGATTCGTTCAAAGACCATCAGGTAGAGGTTGAAGATTATCTCGAGGCTGAGGCGATAGCGTGGTCCAAGCATCGGGCAGACCTTTTCCATCACCTGGAGTGTTTCAATCCTGTACCTGTCGGCCAGTGCGACATACTCCCTCATCATTGACCTGAACCCGTCTGACAGCTTTTCCCCGAATGCCATCCTTCTCAGGCCTGCCAGCGTGAGTCCGTGCTTCGCCATAATATCGCCTGCGAAGTAGTTGAGGTTATTGTGATGGTCTTTCTGGAAGTCCCGCATTATGTGCACCAGGTAGCTGAACATGGCACAGGGTGTGGCGGTGTCGCGTACATCGAACTCTGGCAGCAGGTAGTGGTCACCATTGCTGCGCAGACCGCTCAGGTGCACGAATATGCTTGCAGGAGCAACCGATGCACCGCGTGAATAGTCGAGATACGCCTTCAGCGTTGGAAATCCGTCGTTATTGATATCATATATCATCGATCTGGCAAAGTCCTCGAGAGGCCACATCGGTATTCTGAAACGCTCGATAGTCTCCATCAGTCCGGCCTGCAGGGGGTCATTCCTGCCGGCGTCGAGGAATATCTGCAGCCATTTCTCGACATCGGCGGTGAACTGCTCTCTTTCGTGCGGGGCAATGGCGCCGCGTTCGGCCTTATGATTATCGATCAGGTCGTCGATGTATCTCATGATGCGGTAGCAGACCCTTGCTGCATGGTATCTCTCAGGCTCCCAGAAATTTGCTGAGATGAGTATGTTGGGGTGGTCGATTATCTTTTCGAAGTCTATCGATTCAAAAATGCCGATAATCTCTTTCTTCTGGCTGGTGGTTGCGGTCATTTTGGCTGAGTTCTCTCTCTTTGGTCATCCTTCAAAATTCGTTCCGTAACGAGTTTTGCCGACAGCAGTATCATTGGTATCCCGTTCCCGGGGTGGGTGCTGCCTCCTGTAAAATAGAGGTTCCGGTATTTCCTGTCGCGGTTGTGCGGACGGAAATACCCCATCTGCAGTATATTGTGGCCCAGGCTTCCGAACACCGACCCGTGGGTTACATTCAGCATGCTCTCCCAGGCGACGGGTGTGCAGGGTATTTCAAACCTTATATGTTCTTCTATATCGGTGATTCCTATTGCCTTAAGCTTATTAATGACGGCCGTGCGGGCGTTCTGCTGCAGTGCCTGCCAGTCATGGTTGTCGGACTTGCGGTAGTGTCCGGCCCCGATGACCACTGTAAGTGCATCGCATCCGGGAGGTGCTGCAGTCGGGTCGGTACGCACGGGAGCATGGATATAGAAACTCGGATCGTTGCCGATTGATCGTCTCCTGAAAATGGCATTGAGTCCGTCGCGGAAATCATCAGAAAGAAATATGCTGTGGTGACCGAGCTGGGGATATACCTTGTCGACGCCCCAATGGAATACCAGCGCTGAGGCTGAGTAGTTCATCTGCCTGAGTTTCCACGACTTGAACGATGGAGGAAGGAGTTCGCGGTATACATACGGGAGGTCGGCGTTGGC
>CAYUOS010000145.1:0-7180 GCA_964446435.1 uncultured Rikenellaceae bacterium
ACTTCAGGCAGGTTTGCCAGGCATGCTGATGGAAGAACCGAAACCAAGGACCAATAAAACAATATTATCCTGGAACGGAAGGTTCCATTGCGTACGAAAATTTTGCGCTTTTCAAGAAAAAAATTTAACGGATGAAAAAAAGTGTAGGTAAATTGGTTGCGGATTACAGGACAGGCAGTCTGGACCGCCGCGAATTCATGAAGAGACTGGTGTTGGTCACAGGCGGAACAGTTGCAGCATTCTCGGTGCTGCGCGCCTCAGGTGCAGACGATATTGCTGAACAGCTGATGCAGGATGCTGAAATAGTAAGCGAATTCATCACCTATCCAGTTGAAGAGGGTGAGATGAAAGGGCTGCTTTCGCATCCAAAGGAGAATAAAAAGTATCGGGGTGTCAGAGTTATCCACGAAAATCGCGGGCGGGTTCCACACATACAGGCTGTGCACCGCCGCATGGCTGCGGAGGGATTTCTTGCCCTGGCGCCGGACGGCAACTCCCCACTCGGTGGAACGCCAGAGGATCAGAATCAGGGTATGACTATGTTACGGGAGATACCGGCAGAGACCCACACGAAGAACTTTGTCGCCGCCGTGAAATACCTGCAGACACATCCGCTTTCAAACGGCAAGGTTGGCTGTACCGGTTTCTGCTGGGGCGGAGCCATGACCAATCAGGTGGCGGTTAATTCACCTGACCTTAACGCAGCGGTACCATACTATGGCAGGGTTCCGGCCGATGAGGATGTACCCAAAATCAAGGCACCGGTGATGGCTCACTATGCCGAGAACGATCCGGGTATAAATGCCGGAATTGAAGGTTTCAGGGAGGCGATGAAAAAGGCAGGCATCGAGCATCAGATATTCATCTACCCAGGTACTGCCCACGCCTTCAACAACGACAGCAATCCCGGCCGCTACAACGAAGAAGCCGCCAAACTGGCGTGGGGACGCACGGTTGGTTTCTTTAAGGACAAGCTTAAATAAGGGTATCGGGTATCGGGTATCAGGTATCGGGTATCGGGTATCGGGTATCGGGAGTCAGGATTACCTTCGCCATTTCAGGCTCCGGTGAGCTCGCCTTCGGCTCGGTTCCGTTTACCGGATACCGGATACCGTTTACCGGATACCGTTTTACCGTTTACCGGCTTCCCTGACTGCCTCAACAAATGGCTGCATATGATTGAAGAACAGCCTGTATCCTTCGCAGAGGTAATTGAGACCGGGTTCTCCTGACGGGGTTCTGATAAACCTGTTTTTGGGACACTCGCCGTGGCACATGGCAACCACCTCGCATTCGAGACAATATTGAGGAAGTGTTGTCCATTTTGCCCGGCCAAATGCTATCTGGCGGTCACTGCCGAGCAGTGAGGCAAGCGGTGTTTCCATGATATTCCCAATGCGGTGGTCATTATTGACATAATGATCGCATGAGTAGAAATCTCCGTTCTTCTCCACCACCGGCACACCTCCGCACTCCCTTTTGAAAATGCACAGGGTATGTTCCTGATTGAAGGCCACCCTTGCGGCCTCCTCAATAATCTGAATCGCGATGTTGCCGATATCGTTTTCTGCCCATTCATCAAACAGGGTGCAAAGGAATTCGCCAAACCGTCGGGGATCTACTGATGGAGGCAAAACTCCGTGGGGAGTGGCAGGGTCTCTTATTACGAGTGGAAGGAAGGTCATCCATTTTGCTCCCAATTCAGTGAAAGAGCGATATACATCGAGAGGATAGTCCACATTTGCAGAGCTTACAACGCTTAGTATTTCAGGCTCAAGACCGTATGCCTTAAGCTTTTTGTATGCTCCCGAGGCAGCAGCGAAAGAACCTTTGCCCGACGAGGTTCTCCTGTTCAGGTTGTGAAGGTTCTGAGTACCGTCGATACTTACACCCACTGCAAACCTGTTTTCAGAGAGAAATCTGCACCACTCATCGTCAATCAGGGTTCCGTTTGTCTGTATCCCGTTGATTATTATGACACCTTCAGGCTTGTATCTGTTTTGCAGTTCCAATGCCCTGTGGTAAAAATCAACCCCTGCAAGGGTGGGTTCACCCCCGTGCCATGCAAAGAGTACCGGCCCTTCTCCTGCTGCTTCAATATTCTGTCTTACAAATGCTTCGAGTACCTCGTCACTCATCATAGCACCCCTGGTTCCGCCGATACCTATTTTATGGCATGTGTAATAGCAATAACTGCAGCGCAGGTTGCAGGTTGCTCCAACCGGCTTTATGAATACCTGAAATTCTGTCAGCTTTGACATGATCATTTTATGGACTCTCTTTTCACGTGCCAGCTTTTTACCGCAGAAAACTGTTTAGGTGCCATATATATGGTTGAGGCTGTCTTGCCTGCGGTGTATGCGATTGCAGCGGCTGTGGCGCCGATCATTCCGAGCGGACCGATACAGAGGAGAAGAACCGACCCTATCAGCAGCAGTTCGATGCCTGTGGCCACTGAAATTGGCCGTGTTTTGCCATTGATTATCAGGGTAGAGCGCTGGAAAGAGAGCAGAACCGACAGTGCGGGCAGTAGAAGCATTAGCTTGAGCGGGGTAAAGGCGATGCTTGCCAGTTCGGGGGTAAGGCCTGAGACCTTTACAAACCAGATGCCGGCCAGCGGGGTGAAGGCGATAATGACCGGTATTACAGTTACTATGATACCCATGCTGATTGCAAACCTGCGCAGCGACGGGTAATTCTGCTTCCGGTCGCCGACGAGGGCTATGAGTACTTCCTGAAATGAAAGGCCCATACTTCTGAATATGAAGACCAGTGAGTTGACCACGGGCAGTACAGCCAGAGACTCAACTGCCATGTTGCTGCGGCCCAGGAAGAGGACGACCAGCGGATTGACCCCCATGGAGAGAAGAGATGTAAGCGCCAGAGGTGTGTAGAACCTCGCGATGAACCTGTAGCCAACTTTCTGACCGTGGCTGTTGCTGCGGGGGTCTTCGACAGGGAAATCCCCCTCATGAATGATTCTTCTGACAGTCTTCCTTACCATGAACCAGGAGGCTATGGCTTCTATTGTGACAGCCAGCGATAGGGTTGCCGCTCCCACATATGGACCGGGGATAGAGGCTACATATAGTGCGTAGCCGACGACACCGATCACAGAGAGACGGATCACGGTGCCGTATGTGACCATGCTGGTGAGATTGTTTCGAATAAGTATTCCCTGGAAGAACCTTCTGTACCCGATTGCGGGCGACCATGGAATCAATAAAACCAGCGATATGTAGGTAAGTCGTGAGATATCGTAGGGTACTCCCATCAGGTCGAGAACGATGAAATTGAAAAGAGGCGGAATAAGCAGTACCAGCTGCACTGCCACCACAGACAGGTTAAGAATATCGGTGAAGCGTTTCAGTTTCCGGTAGGAATGTCTGTCTGTGACCAGGGCGGTGGAAGCGCTCATAAGCATTATTATGGGAGCCTCGATTATCAGGGCGAAGGAGAATGCTATTCCGAAGGCAGCAAGGTTGTATTTGGCATCGCTGAGCCGGGCAATTACCGCCACAAGGAACGGCTGTTCTGCGGCCATCATGAGCCACGTCAGGGCCAGCGGTCCCCAGAAAATAATAATCTTCCTGTATGAAAGGTTTTCAGTTATTCTCACTGCTGCAAACTCAGACCGCAAAGATAAGAAAGCAAACTATTCTTTATCGCTGAATTGATTATTGAGTCTATCTGTTTAATGGCTATCTTTACTTATTAATCCAAGATCAAAAAATGAGCTCAGAAGTAAAAGGTACCGGGTGTTGTCCTCTCTTCGATCAGGAACCTTGGCAGGATAAGACCCTGCAGGATCTGCATTCAGCACTTCTGGAATTCTCCGATGAAGAGTGGAAGAAGTCTTCACAGAGGTACTTTAAGGAGAGCGTTGAATTTCTCGGGGTAAAGGGAAAGGATGTTCAGAGGCTTGACAGGGAGTACTACTCAAAAATCAAAGACAGGGACAAAGAGTTTGTCTTCTCAATGTGCGAAGAGCTGTGGCAATCACCATATTTCGAGGAAAACATCATTGCCTGTAACTGGGCCCATAACCGGAAGAAGGAATTCCTGCCCGATGATCTTACCATTTTTGAAAAGTGGCTTGACAAATATGTCAACAACTGGGCCACCTGCGATACCCTCTGCAACCACACCATTGGCGACCTGGTAATGATGTATCCAGAAAAGACAGAGGTACTTAAGAGATGGACAAAATCAGAAAACAGGTGGATGAAGAGAGGCGCCGCGGTCACGCTGATCGTACCTGCACGAAAAGGCCTCTTCCTCGACGATATCTTTGAAATCGCATCTATCATGCTTCATGACCGCGACGACATGGTGCAGAAGGGATACGGGTGGATGCTAAAGGCGGCCAGTGAGGCTCATCAGAAGAAGGTATTTGACTTTGTCACGAAACACAAGGCTACAATGCCAAGAACAGCACTGCGATACGCAATTGAGAAGATGCCGGCCGAGATGAAAAAGGAGGCGATGAGAAAATAAATAACGGTGAACGGTGAACGGTGAACGGTGAACGGAACCGAGCCGAAGGCGAGCTCACGACCGAAGGGAGTAAACCAGTAAACATGAAACAAACCATAATTACAATAATCAGTATCGCACTTTGCGCTTCGATGTCAGCGCAGCAGGAAAGGCTTGATAATCTGATAATAAAAACCACAGAGAGTCTGGCTGCAAGCCACTTTGAGCTGTACACCGACCTGCACCGTAATCCTGAACTGTCGTTGCTGGAATTCAAGACGGCTGAGAAGATGGCTGCAAGGCTAAAGGAGATGGGGTTCGAGATTACAACAGGTGTTGGAGGAACCGGCGTGGCAGGTGTATTCCGCAACGGACCGGGAAAAACTATAATGCTGCGAACCGATATGGACGCACTGCCGGTTAAGGAGAACACCGGTCTCCCCTACTCCAGCACCGTCGTCATGAAAGACGCCGCAGGCGTCGAGCAACCTGTAATGCATGCATGCGGCCACGACCTTCATATGACAGTCTGGCTGGGCACCCTGAAGACACTCACAGCCCTGCGCAATGAATGGAAGGGTACAATCGTTGCCGTGGCGCAATCGGGTGAAGAGATCTCCTTCGGCGCACAGGCAATGATCAGTGAGGGTCTCTTCAGGCGATTCCCTGTGCCTGACTACGCTCTGGCCTACCACGTCAGCGCTGAGCTTCCGGCCGGCACCATCGGCTATTTCCCCGGACCAATCTTCGCGGGTGTAAAATCGGCTGAGATTACCGTGTACGGATCGGGAGGGCACGGAGCTATGCCGCATACCACAATAGACCCAATTGTAATTGCAGCGAGAATTATACTCGACATCCAGACCATCGTCAGCAGGGAGATCAATCCGGTTAAACCTGCCGTAATTACGGTGGGTGCCATCAGCGGAGGGTCGAAGCACAATGTCATCCCCGAGGAGGTGAAGATGCTGCTTACAATAAGGTATTTTGAAGATGAGGTACTGGAACATATCAGGGAATCACTTAACAGAATAACCAGGGGAGCAGCGATAGCAGCAGGTCTGCCGGAAAATAAAATGCCGTTGGTATACATTGAACCTGCAGAGACCGCCCCGGTAACCAACAATCCCCAACTGGTAATGAACAGTGTGGGTTTCATGAGGGAAATTATCGGAAAAGGCAATGTAGTACAGGTAGACCCCATGACAGTAGCAGAGGATTTCGGTAAATACGGTATAACAGAGGAGAAAGTACCTATAGCCCTTTTCTGGCTGGGTGGAGTCAAACACGATATGTACGAAAGGCATAAAAAGGATGGGGCATTCCTGCCACCTCTGCATAATGCCGCATTCTATCCCGATTTTCACCCGACATTCAGGGGAGGCGTCACAGCAATGGTTGGAACAATGATAGGTCTTTTCAACAATAATTCGGCAGACCAGAAGCAGGAGCATGAGCCCCCTAAACCTGAAACAAAGATCATCCTGCCGATGAGCGTTCTGGAAAACTATGCCGGTGAATACAGGATATCCGAAGCCGAATCAGTAAAGATAACTGTTGTGGGAACGAGACTCTTCTACCAGCAGGCAGGAAGAGGCAGCATTGAACTCTATCCACTGAGCGAAACCAGATTCTACATCGAAGACGACAACTCCCGGTTTGAATTCCTTAAAGATGATAAAGGATACTATAACATACTCACAATTAATACAAACGGAAAAACAAACACTGCCCGCAGATTGAATTAACACACTATTCCCCAACCCCAAAAAGAAAAAATACTAACTTTCCATTTCAATCATAATACCTAACCAATTCTTGTCACTCGAGTCACTCGAGTCACTCTGGTCACTAATAACTCTATGAACACTATGAACTCCCTTACCTCCCTGCTCCGCTACATCAACCTCCTTCTTTTCGGAGGTATGCTGTTTATGAACTACCTGGCCAACGCCCTGCCGCTGAATAATAAAACGACAGGTCAGCTTTCAGATGCCTATCCCAACCTCTTCGTTCCCGCTGGCATCACGTTTTCTATCTGGGGAATCATCTACCTGCTGCTGGCTGCCTGGTGCGTCTTCCAGTTCACAGCAAAGGGGAAGCCTGTAACCGGTAATATAGGATGGCTGTTCGCAGTCTCGTGCCTCCTGAACGGACTCTGGATAGTGGCATGGCACTACGAAAAGCTGCCTCTTTCACTGCTTATCATGCTGGGTCTGCTGGCAACGCTGATACTCATCAATATGACTGTCAGGAACCTGCCGCTTGGTCTGACAAAGGCAGCATTCGGTATCTATCTTGGATGGATTTCCATTGCAACCATTGCCAATGTAACAGCCCTGCTGGTAAATCTTAAATGGGGTGCTTTCGGAGTCTCTGAGCAGACATGGACCATAATTATGGTTGCCATTGGCGCTGTAATAGTATCAATTGCAATAATCAGGCTTGCCAATCCTTTCATCGGTTTTGCAGTAGTATGGGCTTTTGCCGGTATTATTTTGAAACGTAGCGATGATTACCGTCTGATAGTAATGGCTGCCTCAATTGCCATCATAGTAGTTGCACTTGTCACAATCAGGGAGTTTATTCCGGTACTGAAGAGATAGTTATAGTAAAGAATAAATCCTGTCAGATTCACTTACAGACCCAGCCTGGCTTTAACCATATCGCTGATATCAACACTCTCTTTTGACTTGAATATCAC
>CAYUOS010000146.1:0-7149 GCA_964446435.1 uncultured Rikenellaceae bacterium
GTTATCATTTTAATTTCCTGGATGGGTCTGTCGCGCCCTCCTGAATTTCAAATCAATCGTTGATCTCAATCATCTTGAAAGGCACCCTGATTATTGATTCGTAATCTTCGCCTGCCTCCAGCATATCTTCATCATCTTCTTCGTAGTACCAGTTTACTTCGACCTCATTCTTGGCCTTGTGAATGGCTTCAAGCTTCTTGAAAACGTCAAGAATGCATTTTGATGAGCTTGTATTGAAGTACTCGAGCCTGATGTTTACAACAGTTTTTGGAAGAGGAGTTTCCTTGTAGGTGTCAAGCCAGTCAACAAGGGGCTTGTAAAACTCAACAGAGTTTTCAGGGATCGATCTTCCCTTTATCTCAAATACTCCCTGTGAATTGTCAAATTTTACTGACGGGGTCTTTGAAGTTCCTTCAATAATGATCGGCTCCATATTTAGATTATTTTATAAGGTTTATTCCGTTTCTTCGTTGACAACAATATCAAGGTAAAAAAATGACTTGGTTCCATTGAAGTTCACAAATCTGTAGCTCAGTTTATTGCCTGTTTTACGTGCAATATCCACCAACCCGAGACCACCGCCTCCCTTTTCAGATATCTTCTGATGGTTAAGTATGAACTTATACAGCTCCTTAATCTCCTCCTTGCTTGACCTGTTTATCCGCTTGATTTTCTCCTCCAGTCTCTCTATCTTATCATTCATAATGAAATTACCCGTCACAATCCGGTAGGCAGCTTCTGATTTTGATATCAGCAACAGTCCGAACTTCTCGGCATCGCTCTCTGTAAAACCGGAAGGTACTGAATCAACGTGATGGAAAAGATTCTGAAGTGTTTCAACGAGCACATTGTAGACTTTTTTCTTCAACTTGGGAGGTTCTTCGTAATCGAGCATCCTGTTTTCAACCAGGTCGAGTACATCGTTGATGAAATCGGAGTCAATATTACCCTTATGGTGCAGGATAACTTCCCCGATATCTTGCCCGTCAAAATAACTGTCAATTGTAAAGCTCATGTAAGCTTCGTTTGTTCTGGGTCAAAAGTTTCAGTTAACAAATATAATAAAAATATGAAGCAACAACCAACATTGATTTCCTCTTTGTCTGTTTTTACTTCGTGGGTAGGAAATTTTGATAAAAGTAGCAATTATTGTTGATCAAAGGTCTGAATTGGTTGATTTATTTCGTACCCCTGAATGGGCCCTCCTTCATAAAATAGCCGTTAAGCTGGCACTCTATTGAACCGTTGTAAAGTCTGTGCCTTGCTGAGGGCCTGAGGGCAACCGACTTGAGGGCCTCCGGCGCTCCTGACAGTATCCAGGCTTCCGCACCCGGGTGCCTGTGCTTAAGAGCTGTGCCAATGGCTGAATAAAGGCTGGTCATATCGCCCGGATCGATCCTCTTTCCATAAGGTGGATTGAAGAGCAGCAAACCTTCGCGCCTGATGGAATCCTCGCCCAGGAAATCCTCCCGGTATATCCTTACCTCTCCGCTGAGACCAGCTCCGGCCACAGTATCTCTCGCTTTTTTTACTGCCTGATTTGAGATATCACTTCCGGAAACCGAAACAGGCACAGCCCTTATCTGACCATTATACCTGGCCTTGATCTCCGAAAAGAGCTTCTGGTCGTAATTCTTCCAGTTCTGAAAACCGAAGAATTCACGGAAGAACCCTGGGGGAATCCTCGCTGCAATCAACCCTGCTTCAACCGGAATTGTGCCTGAACCGCACATGGGATCATGGAGGTTTCTATCGCCATTCCAGCCTGACAGCATTATTATGCCTGCAGCAAGTGACTCATTAAGCGGTGCAGGTCCCTGAGCCTTCCTGTATCCTCGCTTGTAGAGCGGCACCACAGATGAATCAAATGAGAGAGTAGCATCCCTGTTGCTTATGTGAAGATTAATAAGTATGCCGGGATGGGATGTATCGACTGAGGGTCTCTTGCCGACACGCTTTCTGAAATAATCGGCAATGGCATCCTTTACAACAAGTCCGGGATAGGCAGTATGACTGAACAACGGAGAGTTCACAACAGATACCACCGCAAAGGTATTGTCGACTGACATGATCGAATCCCACTCAACCCTCGACGCCATATCATAAAGATCGGATGCCTTTTCAAGGGTGAATGAGGAAGCTTCAACCAGCACCGATAACGCTATGCGGCTTGTGTAATTTACAGTGTAGAGCGTCTCAAGATTACCTTCAAACATAACCGCCCGGTTCCTGACGGCTATATTCACAGCAGCTGTTGCAGCTATCTCCCTTGCCAGCAAATCTTCAAGTCCGTAAAGAGTCTTTGCAATGAACTTCATCACTGTCTTTTACTTAATACCCAGAATAGCATTATATCGCTTCTGGTCTGAAATCACTGAAAGTGCACTAATTATTACCCTGTCATCCTCATTGACAATCTTGTAATACTCGTTCATCTCCCACAGGTCCCTTGCCACAAGACCCTTCATTACCTTCAGCAGTTCACCCCTTGATGTAAGGAACTGGGCTTCATTGTACTCAACTCCCATCTCCACACCTTTACTTATAAACTGCTTTATATCCTCTGGACTGAAGCTGAACCTGTTCCTGAAATCCTCAAAGCTGCCATAACTCCTTTTAAGTCTTTCCCTGTTTGCGTCTGCATACCCGAGTGTAAATTGTGTGACGACGCCCTGCCTTACCAGGTCGCGATAATAATCAGAGTAATTTGAGGTATCTGCCGCAATGAAAATATCGGGCATTATTCCTCCTCCACCGTAAACAATACGGCCTGTAGCCAGGGTCCTCGTCCTGAGTGAATCAGGAAAATGAATACTGTCCGCTGTCAGCATCTCGCCATTGGCATACCTTTCAAGGAAACCCTCAATATACTTATCGTATCCATCGGCGTATGGACTCTGTATCGACCTGCCTGAAGGAGTAAAATACCTCGCGATTGTCAGACGTACCATCGATCCGTCTGTCAGATAGAATCCGTTCTGAACCAACCCTTTGCCAAAGGTTCTCCTGCCAACAATAACACCACGGTCCCAGTCCTGTATTGCACCGGCAAGGATTTCGCTGGCTGAGGCTGAGCCTTCATCGGTCAGAACAACCACTCTGGCACTGGCAAGCGTACTAAGCCCGGTGGACTTGAAATCTTGTCTGGGTGTTTTGTTTCCCTCCAGATAGACAATCATCCTGTTAGCCGGAAAGAAGGCGTCTGCAATAGAGATTGCAGGATTCATAAAGCCTCCTGTGTTTCCCCTGAGGTCTATAACAATATTCTTAAGACCCTGCTTTTTAAGTGCTGCGAGTGCATCATTGAATTCCTGTTCTGTGGTGGCAGAGAACCGGTTAAGCTTGATATAACCATTTTCCCTGTCAAGCATATAAGCTGCGTCAAGACTATTGACCGGAATTTTATCCCGGGTAATGGTATACTCAGTTATTCCCGTCGAGCCTTTCCTGAATATCCCGACCCTTACGGTTGTACCCTTCTCTCCCATGAGTCTGTTACGGACGCCGGTGGTGGTTATTCCAATTCCGGCCACATTATCTCCATTGATGGTGACAATTCTGTCACCCGGCATTATCCCTGCCTTTTCAGACGGCCCCCCTGGCACTGGCGATATTATCAGAATACTATCATTCAACATATTAAACTGCACTCCAATGCCCTCAAAGTTACCCACCAGCGGTTCATTCATTTCAGCAACCTCATCGGCAGGAATATAGGCCGAATGCGGATCAAGCGACCTGAGAAGCTCAATAATGGCCCTGTCGGTCACCTTCTTCATGTCAACTGTATCAACATAAAAATTCTCAATCAGGCCAAACAGCCTGCCAAACTTGAATGTCGACTCATTCAGCATTTGCCCGTAAGCGGGCTGAACCATATATATGGTAAATGCAAGGGCAACTGATGCTCTTATAATGAAACTCCTCATCATCATATTATATATTACTCCCATTCAATTGTTGAGGGGGGTTTTGAGCTGATGTCGTATACAACCCTGTTTATCCCTCTGACCTTATTTATAATCTCATTCGAAATTGCGCCCAGAAACTCATAGGGAAGGTGCGACCAGTCGGCTGTCATGCCGTCAGTCGAACTTACAGCCCGTAGCACTACTGTATTCTCATATGTCCTCTCGTCACCCATCACCCCGACAGACTGAACTGGCAGCAACATCACCCCTGCCTGCCATACCTTGTCGTAAAGTCCGCTCTTCCTCAGTCCCCCGATGAAGATTTCGTCAGCCTCCCTGAGAATTCTGAGCTTATCAGGTGTAACATCACCAAGTATCCTGATGGCCAGTCCCGGGCCCGGAAAAGGGTGACGTCCTATCAGGCTTTCCGGCATACCAAGTGCACGGCCTACTCTCCTGACTTCGTCCTTGAACAGTAATCTCAGAGGCTCAACAACCTTTAGTTTCATAAAGTCAGGCAGTCCTCCGACATTGTGATGCGATTTTATTGTGGCTGAGGGTCCGTTAACCGAAACAGATTCAATTACATCAGGATATATTGTACCCTGGGCCAGCCATTTAACGTCCTCTATCTTGTGAGCCTCCTCATCAAAAACCTCAATGAACAGTCTGCCTATAATCTTCCTCTTTGTCTCAGGGTCTGTCACACCTTTAAGACCATCAATGAACCTCGCAGAAGCATCGACACCGCTTACATTCAGGCCCATTCCCCTGTATGATTCAAGTACCCGCGCAAATTCCTGCATGCGCAGCAAGCCATTGTCAACAAAAATACATGAAAGATTGCTCCCTATGGCCCTGTGCAAAAGAATTGCCGCTACTGAAGAGTCAACTCCCCCCGATAAGCCAAGTACTACCCTGTCGTTTCCGAGTTGCGCCTTAAGCGACTCAACTGTAGAATCGACGAACGAATCAGGTGTCCACCTCTGACTGCAGCCACAAACTCCGACTACAAAATTCTCCAGAATAGCCTTGCCCTCCGTTGTATGGTATACCTCAGGGTGAAACTGGATACCCCAGGTCTGTTCACCTGAAACATGAAAAGCTCCTGCCACCACATCGGCCGTTGAACCTATTATCCTGTATGATTCCGGAACATGCGCAATTGTGTCTCCGTGTGACATCCACACCTGGGTTCCTGAAGTAATATTTCTGAAGAGAGGGTCATTGTTGTCGACAAAAACCAGGTTGGCGCGGCCATACTCGCGGGTGTCAGAGGGCAGAACCTCACCTCCGAAATTATGTGCAAGATGCTGGGCACCATAACAAACCCCGAGTAACGGAATATGTCCTTTTATCAGCGTCAGGTCTGGAACCGGGGCTTCGGATTCACGAACAGAGTGTGGACTGCCCGAGAGAATTACACCCCTGACACTATCATCGGGAACGGGAAAATGGTTGAACGGATAGATCTCGCAATATACATTCAACTCCCGTACACGCCTGGCAATCAACTGTGTATACTGAGACCCGAAATCAAGGATAATGATTTTCTCCTGCACTTACATATTGTTTTTATGGTTCACAAAGATAGTGATTCTTTGTTCAGGTGGGGCGACATGCTGAAACATCGATTATAAGGCCCTCCTTAGCTGCAACTGTGTCGGGAAAGATGGCTCTGGATTCTTCAAGCAGAGGGTTAATTTCCTTATACCTTGATGAAAAATGGCCGATCAGCAGCCTGCCTGCACCAGCCTCGAGGGCAACCCTGGCGGCCTCAACGCTGGTGGAATGACCTGTTTGTCTGGCAAGATCTGCCTTGCTGCCGTCAAAAGTGGCTTCATGATAGAGCAGGTCGACACCCCTGACATAGACTGACAGCCTGCTGAACCAGGCCGTATCACTGCAATAGGCATAGGAAAGGGGTTGTGGTGGCTCTTTGGTGATCTCACTGTTTGGGATAATTGTACCGTCATCACAAACCAGGTCGCGTCCTTTTTTTATCAGCCTAATCTGGCTTACCGGTATGCTGTACTTCTCAATAGCCTCTGAAAGTATCTTCCTCTCCTTCTCCTTTTCCCTGAACAGGAAACCGTATGCCGGAATGCGGTGCTTCAGCGGGAAGGCCGTTACGGTCACATATTTCTCTTCAAGGATTTTAACAGGGTCTTTTCCGGAAAGAGGCACAAAGAGCAGTTCAAAATCTGTTACGATATCGAAATCGGCAAGATGAGACATAAGAATCTCACCATATCCGGCAGGTGCATATATATTAAGTGGTACTTTCCTGCCCATCAGATTCAATGACGATATCAGGCCGTAGAGCCCGAATACATGGTCGCCATGGATATGGCTGATGAAAATGTGGTTAATCCTGCCGAACCTAATCCGGTTCTTTCTGAGCTGCATCTGGGTACCTTCACCACAGTCTATTAAAAAAGGCCGCTCATGTACCGTTAGTACATGAGCGGAGGGATATCTTTCTGACGTAGGTAAGGCTGAACTGCTTCCAAGTATGGTTAGTCTGAAGCTCACCCCTTCATATGCAGTTTACTGCGATATCATCTTTTCAGCTTCATCAAGATTGCCGGTAATTGACAGAACTGTATCCAGTTGCGATATGGTAATCAAGCGTTCGACCGCTTCATTCAAACCGCAGAGAACAAAGGTTCCGCCGGCGTTCTTGCATAGCCTGTTCGCCACAAGAATGGCGCTCAGACCGCTGGAGTCACAATAATGACAGTTTTTCAGGTCAAGGATAATGTTTTTCTCTCCTTTTCCGGAAACCAGCACCAGTTCAGATTTCAAGGCCGGAGCTATGTGTGTATCAAGCTTCTCAGCCTTGATCTCTATAACTGTGCTGTTATTACGGCTCTCTATATTAAAATCCATATTCAGGTATTTTTTAGATAGCCTAAATTTACAATTTATTTTTCTTTCTTGGAAGCTTTATTGGCTTTTTCTTCCATTTCTTCCTTTAAGGCTGCAAGTTCAGTAATATCACCCAGTGTTGTCCTTTCAAGGTTCGACTTCAGCTTGCGGGTTGCCTTGCGTGTGGAATCAGCTTCCGACTTTTTCGACGCACCTTCAGTAGCCTTCTTTTCGTCCTCAAAAATTCTGCTGTGTGATACAATAATCTTCTTCGCCGACTTATTGAACTCAATTACCTTGAAGAGTAGTTTCTCATCGGCTTTGGCCTGTGTTCCGTCTTCCTTGACAAGATGCTTGGGAGTTACAA
>CAYUOS010000147.1:0-7102 GCA_964446435.1 uncultured Rikenellaceae bacterium
ACTCCGGTAAAAACCCCGGCGGCCCAACCGAAAGTTATTACTATCCAGCCACTGTTATTTCCTTTTGTTCCGGTAAGGAGAACATTGGCAACTACTCCGCCTCCGAGAACAATCAGCATGGCAGTTCCGAAAAACTCAGCAAAAAAAACATTCATGGGTTCAATCGTTAAAATGTTAATATAATTGTCAGGCAACATTACTTATCATCGGCCCATGTCAGGGCTGAATTAACGGCTCTCTTCCAGTCGGTCTTCAGACTAACACCCTCATCCTCTGGTATTTCAGGTGCGAATCTACAATCGGCCTGCCATTGGCTCCTAATCTGATCAATATCTCTCCAGTAACCGACAGCAAGACCGGCCAGATAGGCAGCTCCCAGTGCAGTGGTCTCTGTCGAGCGCGGCCTTACAACATCGGCTTGAAGGACATCAGCCTGAAACTGCATCAGCAGATTGTTCACGGCAGCTCCGCCATCTACCCTTAGTTCGAGCCGTTCAAGTCCTGAATCCTTCTTCATCGCCTCAACTACATCTGATGTCTGGAAAGCAATGCTCTCGAGAGCCGCCCTGGCAATATGAGCAGCTGTGGTTCCCCTTGTAATACCAACCATTGTACCCCTTGCATGCTGATTCCAATAAGGAGCACCCAGCCCGGTGAAGGCAGGAACAAAAGTAACCCCTCCGCTTCCGGAGACCTGCGATGCAAGCCTCTCAATATCAGCGGATTCCGAAATAAGACCCAGGCCGTCACGAAGCCACTGCACTACAGCACCTGCAATGAAGATACTGCCCTCCAGTGCATAGTATGTCTCGCCTCCCAGCTGCCATGCCACGGTTGTAAGAAGGTTGCTCTCTGACCGTACAGGCTTTTTGCCAACATTCATAACCAGGAAACAACCTGTGCCGTAAGTATTCTTAATCATACCCGGTTCAGTGCACATCTGCCCGAACAGTGCCGCCTGCTGGTCTCCCGCGATGCCAGCAACCTTAACCGGAACCGAAAGGAATCCGGAACTGGTGCTGCAGTATATCTCACTCGATGATTTTACCTCCGGCAGAACACCTGAAGGTATGTCAAACAGCTTAAGAAGCTCCTCATCCCACTCCAGAGTATTGATATTAAATAACATGGTACGCGAAGCATTGGTAACATCGGTAATGTGGCTCTTCCCTTCAGTGAGATTCCAGACAAGCCATGAATCTACAGTTCCGAATGCCAGTTCACCCCTGGCAGCCATATCCCTGGCTCCCTTAATATTATCAAGTATCCACTTTATTTTGGTAGCCGAGAAATATGCATCAATTATCAAACCGGTCTTATCGCGGATAACATCAGCATAACCCTCACTTTTCAGCCTGTCGCAATAGTCGGCGGTTCTTCGGTCTTGCCATACTATTGCATTATATACCGGTTTGCCTGTCTTTCTGTTCCAGACTATCGTTGTCTCACGCTGATTGGTAATGCCTATCGCCGCAATCCTGCTTCCGTCAAGTCCTGCTTTTGAGAGGGACTCCTGTGCCACCTCCGATTGGGTCTCCCAGATTTCGGAAGGATCGTGCTCTACCCAGCCCGGCTCGGGATATATCTGAGTGAACTCCTTCTGTGCAGTTGCCACCGGCAATCCGTCATGATCGTAAATAATAGCCCGCGAACTTGTAGTTCCCTGATCAAGGGCCAGAATGTAGCTGTTCATTTTACATGATTATTACTTAATAATATCTCCTATTGCCATTTTCCTGATTATGCAGGCTCTTGCCAGCCAAGCACAGATTAATGCAGGTCTCACACCAGTGTTACCTCAATACCCTTATCCTTTATTATCTGGATGAAGTTTCCAGGAGCATTCCTGTCTGTTATGAAGTGGTGAACCTGGTTTATGTTGCATATCTTTCCAAAACCCCTTTTTCCAAACTTCGAAGAGTCTGCGAGAATTATTACCTCCTTGGCTGCCCTTATCATATACTGGTTTAGATGAGCCTCAGCCATGTTGCTCGTTGTAAGCCCGAAATCAAGATCAATGCCGTCAACGCTCAGAAACAGCTTGCTGCACATCATCTCTGTCAGCAGGCTCTCTGAGTAAGGACCAATTACAGAGGCTGAACTCTTCCTCAGGGCACCTCCAAGCTGGATGATCTCAATATTGGGTCGGTAACTCAATACCAGTGAAACCTTAACAGAAGGGGTAATCACAGTGAAGGGTTCTGTCAGGTATATTGCCCGGGCAAAAGCCAGAAGAGTAGTTCCTGATGCGATAATTATCTTGTCATTCTGCTCGAGAAGCTTGCTGGCTGCGTTAGCTATCCGGCGTTTCTCATCGACCTGAACCTTCTCCTTCTCATCAATATGCCGGTCGTGTATCAGAGACCCGAGAGGACTGGCGCTTCCGTGGCTCTTAAGGAGAAGCTTGCGGTCCTCAAGCTGCTTCAGATCCTTTCTTATTGTAACTTCAGAGACTCCCAGACTTTCACTCAGATCCTGAACTTTGACATATCCCTCTTTCTCTAGAAGATCAAGAATATACTTATGCCTTTGAGCAATGTTTCCCATAACTGAAACTTAATATTTACCATGACAACCATGCAAATATATTAAAAGAATGAAATAATCACAACCAAAAAGAAACCACTTTATATTCAATACGAAACTTTTAATAATATACACATTTACGTTTCATAAATTATTTCTTTTCTTTTCTTTTGTTTGTTGTTACAAAAGCTTAGTTTTACAGTCTGATTTGATTGCAGTTTTCTTAAATATTTTCAGATAAACATGGAACGCGAGGGCTTTTTGAAGCAGATGAGGGAGTCGAATAATAAGTGGGACTTCATTATAATTGGTGGTGGGGCTACTGGCCTCGGGATAGCGATTGATGCTGCAAACAGGGGGTACAGGACTGTCTTGCTTGAGCAGTCAGATTTTGCAAAGGCTACCTCTGGAAGGAGTACCAAACTGGTACACGGGGGAGTAAGGTACCTGCAGAAGGGAGATGTAGGACTTGTGGTTGAGGCGCTTCGCGAGAGGGGTTTTATGAAAAAGAATGCTCCTCACCTTGTGAAAAGCCAGCGGTTTATAATTGCAAACTACCTTTGGTGGGAGAAGCCATTCTACTCCTTAGGCCTGACGATGTATGATCTTCTCTCAGGCACAATGAGCCTGGGAAGATCAAGACCTGTTAGCAGGAAAGAGGTAATAAGAAGAATTCCAGGAATAGAGAAAAAGAACCTCAAGGGAGGAGTGCAGTATTACGACGGACAGTTCGATGATGCCAGACTGGCGGTAAACATGATGCAGACCGCCATCAGCAACGGAGCATCGGTTGTAAATTATGCCAGAGTAACGAATCTGATTAAAAACTCTGAAGGAAAGATAACCGGTGTCAGGGTAAGGGATGAGATAGAAGGAACCGAATTTGATCTAGCCGGTAATAGTGTAATCAATGCTACAGGAATTTTTGTCGACAGTATAATCCGAATGGATGATCCTGATGAACATCCGCTTGTACGGCCCAGCCAGGGAGTGCATCTGGTAGTAGACAAATCGTTTCTTGGTGGAGATGATGCCATTATGGTACCGAAGACTTCAGACGGAAGGGTAATGTTCGGTGTACCATGGCATGACAGGGTTATACTCGGCACGACTGATATCCCGGTGAAAGATTTTGTACTCGAGCCAAAGGCACTTAAGGAGGAGGTGGACTTCATACTTGAAACAGCCGGCAGATACCTCGGGAAGAAACCTGAGAGAAAGGATGTTCTGTGTGTTTTTGCCGGACTGAGACCCCTTGCTGCACCCAGAAGAAATGCAGATGAGAAGAAAACCAAGGAGATATCGAGAAGACACAAGCTGATTATCTCCCCGTCAGGGTTGGTTACGATTACCGGTGGTAAGTGGACAACCTACAGGCAGATGGCGAAAGAGACCCTTGATCTGGCTCTCAAATCAAACGGCATGGAATTCAGACCATGCAAAACCGCCAGCCTCAAAATTCACGGGTACCTTAAAAAGCCTGATCGAAGTCAGTGGATGCACATATATGGAAGTGACCAGGATGAGATTATTAAGCTACAGCATGAAAATCCATCTTTCGCAGAAAGACTTGATAAAAGGTATGATTTTACCGTAGCTGAGGTGATATGGGCGGTCAGGGAGGAGATGGCCCGAACAATTGATGATGTCCTCGCCAGGAGGCTCAGGATTTTATTTCTCGACGCCAGGGCATCGGTTGAGATGGCGACAAAAGTGGCATCAATAATGGCCACTGAACTTAAGAGGGACCAGGACTGGGAACAGCAACAGGTAAATGATTACAAAGAGATTGCAGGATCATATATCATAGATGAAGTATCCAATTAAAGCATTAAGCATCGGGTCAGCAGGAGCCATTGGCTTCTTGTCACTGACAGGGTCGGAATACCTTTCCGGCAAGCCGGAAGGCAATCCTGCCGATAGTCAGAAAAGGCCACCCAATATATTGGTAATCATGGCTGATGATATTGGCTATTCCGATCTTGGATGCTACGGTTCAGAGATAAGGACACCAAATCTTGACCTAATGGCAGAGGAGGGTTTAAGGTTCACCCAGTTCTACAATACAGGGAGGTCGAGTCCGAGCCGTGCTTCACTTCTTACAGGCATGTATCCTCACCAGGCTGCCATGGGTCATCTTGCCACCAGACCCTTCTGGAGTGAACCAGGCTACCACGATGACCTTAGCAGGAATACTGCTACAATACCAGAAATACTGAGAGATGCCGGCTACTCAAATTATATGACCGGCAAATGGCACCTTAACGGGATGAACAATGCAACTCCGCTGGAGGGTCTTGCTTCTGACAAGAGTAACTGGCCGATGCAGAGGGGCTTCGACCGCTACTTCGGAAACCTCAGCGGCTCATGCAGTTACTGGGATCCGTATACACTCATCTCAGGCAATGACTTCATAGCTCCCGGAAAGGGATTCTACTACACCGACGCAATAAGTGACACTACAGTTAAATATATACTGGAACATCCTGCAGACAAACCCTTCTTCTTCTACGTTGCATACTACGCTGCCCACTGGCCGCTTCATGCTCCCGATGAGGAGATAGAAAAGTACAAAGGCACATATGACATGGGTTGGGATTCTGTAAGGATAATGCGCTATAACAGGCAGAAGGAGCTTGGCCTTATAACTTCAGGGCACAAACTTTCCGACAGGCCTGAGACAATTCCTGCCTGGCAGGCAGAAGAGATGAAGGAATGGCAGGTCAGGCGAATGGAGACATACGCCGCCATGATAGACATTATGGACCAGGGAATCGGCAGAATAATTAAGGCACTTGAGGAGAAGGGCGTTCTCGACAATACCATAATAATGTTCATGATTGACAACGGCGGTTGCGCAGAGCCTGTACTTACCCTTAAACCGGCGCCACCCCTGACTGATGAGCAAAAAGTATTGAAACCCTTCCCATATGATCAGTTGCTACCAGTAAGAAAACCTGAATATACCCGTGAAGGCAGGTATATCAGAAGCGGCAGAGGCGTGATGGCCGGCCCTGATGATTCATGGGTTGCATATGGTGAAGAATGGGCGAATGTCAGCAACACTCCCTACAGGCTTTATAAATCTTTCGTTCATGAGGGGGGAATAAAAACGCCACTGATTGTATACTGGCCTGAAGGTATCAGAAAAAAAGGCACCCTAACCAACAAGGTTGGTCATCTTATTGACATAATGCCAACTTGCCTTGATCTTGCAGGCGTCTCCTACCCCGCTGTTTTAAACGGGAATAATAGCCAGCCACTGGAAGGGCGCAGCCTGTTACCCGCCCTGGCAAACAAAAGGCAACCGCGAAGGCAAATTTTCTGGGAACACGAGGCAAACCGGGCGATGCGGATCGGGAAATGGAAACTTGTTTCGAGGGTAAAGAATCCGATGGAGTTCACGACAGAAGACGAAAAAGCCTGGGAATTATACAACCTGAAAAGAGATCCGGCGGAAACCAAAAACCTGGCAGCAAAACGTAAGCGCAAAGCCAGAAGAATGGCCGGGAAATGGGAAATTGAAGCTGTGCGCACTCAGGCCAAACCATGGCCATGGGATAAATCAACCATTTGAAATGACAGAATGCGAACAATACACAGATATGAATTAAACAATTTTAACCATTTAATTAACCTTTTGGTAACATCAGAAGGATATATTCGCCGCCGCAAACCAGGCTTTAATTTAGATATTACCCCAAAAGACAAATCAGTAAGACATATTATATGATTGGAATACTTCGACCTCCTCCTCATAAGGAGATGCTGCCGGCTGACAAAATTGACCCTGCCTACAGGAAACTCAGATTCCAGGTATTCATGGGCATCTTCATCGGCTATGCCGGCTATTACCTGGTAAGAAAGAACTTTTCGCTGGTAATACCCGACCTGATTGAGCTGGGCTATTCACGGGGACAGCTGGGTATTATAGCTTCGGCAGTTTCTTTGGCATACGGGCTGAGCAAATTTCTGATGGGAGGCGTATCTGACAGAAGCAATGCCAGGGTGTTCCTTAGCCTGGGACTTCTTTTATCATCATTGCTGGTATTCGGCTTCGGTACTATTCCATTTCTTACCTCCTCGGTATTGGTAATGTTCACTGTATTCTTCCTGAACGGGTGGGTACAGGGTATGGGCTGGCCTGCGTGTGGAAGAACAATGGTGCACTGGTATTCGGCAAAAGAGAGGGGTACCAAGATGGCCGTATGGAATCTCGCCCACAACATTGGAGGAGGCCTTATCGGTCCGCTGGCCATACTCGGGGTAATGATATTCGGAGACTGGCACAGCAAGCTATACTTCCCGGCAATGATAGCGATGGTAATCGCCCTGATTACCTACCTGATGGTAAGGGACACACCGCAATCCTGCGGTCTTCCGAACATAGAAGCATACAAGCATGATTATCCGAAAGATTACAATGAAAGTCACGAAAAGGAATTCTCTACCAGGGAGATATTCCTCAAGTATGTCTTCAATAATAAGTTTCTGTGGCTCATAGCAATCGCAAATGTGATGATATATCTCATCCGTTATGGCGTTCTTGATTGGGCCCCAACATACCTTAAGGAGG
>CAYUOS010000148.1:0-7018 GCA_964446435.1 uncultured Rikenellaceae bacterium
TTTATCAATAAGAATAAGCTTGATGATTGTCTGCGATTCATTCATTTCCACATTCGAAGCTAGGTTACGAAGATCAGAAGAATTAAGCTTGCATTGAGGGAGGCATCCCATTTCTACGTCCAGTTGAGGAAAATGGGCTTCAATATTGAGTTTGTGGATATCGGGGGCGGACTTGGGGTAGATTATGACGGAACAGCATCATCGAACAGCGAGAGCAGCATAAACTACACCATCCAGGAATATGTAAATGATTCAGTGAGTACTTTTGTTGATGCAAGCAACAAGAATGGGATTCCCCATCCTAACATAATTACTGAGTCAGGAAGGTCTCTTACAGCTCATCACTCAGTACTGATATTTGAAGTCCTTGAAGCTACGTCACTTCCTGAATGGGATCCCGAGGAGGAAGTCAGTGAGACAGACCATGAACTGGTGAGGGAGCTTTATACACTCTGGGATGAAATCAACCAGCCAAGGATGCTTGAGACCTGGCATGATGCCCAGCAGATAAGAGAGGAGGCACTTGACAGGTTTAGCCTGGGACTGATCGACTTGAGGACAAGAGCACAGATTGAAAGGTTGTTCTGGTCAACGGCACGCGAGGTCTACCAGATGACCAAGAACACTAAACATGTACCTGATGAACTCCGTCAGATACAGAAGATGCTGTCAGATAAGTATTTTTGCAATTTCTCGCTTTTTCAATCGCTTCCCGATGCATGGGCTATAGATCAGATTTTTCCTGTAATGCCAATACACAGGCTGAATGAGGAACCAACAAGGTTTGCCACCATTCAGGATATCACCTGTGATTCAGATGGCAAGATTGATAATTTCATTGCGACGCGGAACTCTCCGTATAATCTTCCGGTACATCCTCTGAAGGGAAAAGAACCCTATTACATGGGGGTTTTCCTGGTCGGTGCATACCAGGAGATACTTGGGGACCTTCACAATCTCTTTGGCGACACCAATGTGGTACATGTCTCTGTTAATGAGGAGGGATACAAGGTCGACCAGATAATAGACGGTGAAACAGTGGCCGAGGTTCTTGACTATGTGCAGTATAATGCGAAAAAGTTGGTGCGAACCGTAGAAACCTGGGTTACCAGTTCGGTAAAATCAGGGGTAATAACTCTTGAGGAGGGCAAGGAGTTTCTTTCGAACTATCGTTCGGGATTGTACGGGTATACCTATCTGGAGTAGAGAGCCCAATTCAGCTCTGGGATAGAATATGGAGTGGAACCTGTATTTTCACAGCTTCAGCCGGTCGGACAAGGTTCAGTACCTAATCCGGGAAACCAAATTGTTCTATCTTTGAAGGCATTGCAGAACCTGTGTTGATAGAATGAAGCATGATTCAATAAGGTATTACTCCACCAGCCTTTCATCAGACGAAGTGGTGTTCAGCAAAGCTTTGATGAAAGGCCTTGCTCCGGACGGGGGCCTCTATATGCCCACCTTTCTTCCGGTTTTGCACCGTTCAGAGATATTGCGATTCTCATCACAGTCCTATTCTGAAATTGCAACATCAGTGCTCTTTCCCTTGCTAAAAGATGAGGTCAGCGAGTCTGAGTTGCATAGATTGGCATTGGGTGCATACAACTTCCCGGTTCCCGTTGAGGATGCAGGAGACCAACTGCATATACTTCGCCTCGACCAGGGCCCGACGGCATCGTTCAAGGATTTTGCCGCAAGGATGATGGCAAGGTTGATGCAATATTTCAATCGGCACGCGGACCGAAACCTGGTGATTCTTGTTGCAACATCGGGTGATACAGGAAGTGCTATAGCTAGTGCGTTCCACAGGCTTGAAGGGGTCGAAGTGGTTATCCTGTTTCCCGATGCCGAGGTGTCAGAAAATCAACGCCGTCAGATGACCACGATGGGAGATAACGTAAAGGTTCTTTCGGTTGATGGAAAATTTGATGATTGCCAGCGTATGGTGAAGCAGGCTTTTCTTGACAGAGAGCTGGCGGGAATCTCTCTTACATCAGCAAATTCAATAAACATAGGGAGGCTTCTCCCTCAATCAGTATACTATTTCTATGCATGGTCTCGCTTGTCTGACGCCTCCGGCGATGTCAGGTTTGCGGTTCCATCAGGTAATTTCGGTAACGTTACCGGCGGATTGCTGGCCATGAAAATGGGATTACCGGTTCGGGGGTTTATTGTTGCAACCAACAGCAACGACGAATTCCCGCTATACCTGGAGTCGGGCTCGTATGAACCCATTATTCCGTCGCGAAATGCCATCTCAAATGCTATGAATGTTGGCCATCCAAGTAATCTTTCCAGGATAATCTCTCTTTATGGAGGGATGATGGATGCACAGGGACAGATCATCTCAATGCCTGATATGAAATCCTTGAGAAGAGACTTTTTCTCATTCTCCGTTTCAGATGGCCTGACTCTTGAGACGATGGCAAGGTATTACAATAACAGGAAGATAATTACTGAACCGCATGGTGCGACAGCGCTGGCTGCTGTAGAGGAGTACAGGCGAATAAACTGTGGAACTGATACCAGCGACAGTATTGTAATCTCAATAGAGACTGCCCATCCTGCAAAGTTCCCGGAGTTGGTAAGCATGGTAACGGGGACTGCTCCTGATATCCCAGTTTCACTGACTGGCCTGGGAGATAAGAGTGAAGTATTTCAGAGAATTGAAGGCAAATATGAAATTCTGAAAGAGTATCTGCTTGAAATGTATTTTGTATAGCATCTTAATATAAAGTGTTTTATGTCAGACAGTGTAATGAACATAATCTGTTCGGATGTTGAGGGAGTGTGGTTTCCTGAGGTATGGCTGAATGTGGCACGTGTAACAGGAATAGAAGAGTTGAAGCTGACCACCAGGGATGTCAGTGATTATGACGTGCTGATGAGAGGCCGTATCAGGATACTGAAACAGCATAAACTGACAATAAAAGATATTCAAAAGGTCATTGGCACGCTTGAACCTCTTCCCGGGGCTGTTGAGACGCTTGGTATTATCAGGTCTTCAACCCAGATAGTAATGGTCTCGGATACCTTCACCCAGTTTGCACAACCACTGATGAGGAGCCTTGGATGGCCAATGTTGTTCTGTAATTACCTCGAGATTGACGATTCAGGTTTTGTTGTTGACTATCACCTCAGGCAACCTGATCAGAAACGCGAGGTAGTGCTTGCTCTCAGGCAACTGAAATACAAGGTTACAGCAATCGGTGACTCCTACAACGACATATCAATGCTTAAGGAGGCCGAACGGGGAATTCTCTTTCACCCGCCGGCAAAGGTAAAGGAGGAGTACCCCTCCTTTGAAAAGGTCGATGATCACGGTGAGTTGCTCAGACTGCTTTTCCCATCGCACGGATAATTACAAGTTATTTGTCATGGGTTCAGGCTGATGGATACTCCGAGCCTGGCGAATCTCTTCGGCATATATACCTGCCAGATATCATAGTACTCTGCACCTGTTATATTTGATATTGCTGCAAAAACCATCACCCTTCCGCTACTGTAACTTAACCTGCTGTCGGCTGTAAAATGGGTTTCCCCTGTTACTCTTTCAGAGTACCTTAGGGTTGTGTTTTGCGAAATACCAGGTGTGTATCTCAGCCGGAACGATAAGGTTACCTGGTTTCTCAGGTTATCAAGCCTGTATCTTGAGAATCCGGGTCGCTGATCGGCGATTTCTGACGAAATAAATGAATATGCCAGCGAAATGCTCTCAACAGGAATTGCAGTGAGAGATGATGTCTGGCCCGGGAGGATTGAAATCTGGCCCTCAAAACCTTTGAACCTGGCATTGTGAAGATTTACCGGCCTCCATTTTTCGTCTGTACTGTACCGGATTCTGTCTAACAGATCGTTTCCGGTCCGCGAGAAAACCGATAACTGCAAAAAGAGTCCCGGAATCCTGACAGTTTTCAGTCCTGCCTCATGTGAAAGTGAGTATTCCGGTTTCAAATCCGGGTTTGGAAGGTTGCCCGGGTCCTCGTAAAACAGGTCTGTAAAAGTCGGAACCCTGAATGTATAGCCCGTGTTTGTGAACAGCAGCAATCCGGGATTGACTAAAAAGCCGATATCGATTCCCGGCAGCAACCCTGTACGGAAACCGGTTGAATGGTTAATCTGTACTCCGGGAGTAGCTGATAGTTTTTCATTGAAGAGGCTTACACGATGCTCCGCGAAGAGGGCAAACCCGTTTCGGCGATGTTCTCCAAGCCTGGTACTGCTTATTGAGTTTGTCAGCAATTCTATTCCCACACCTGAAATGCCGTATCGTGAGAATATGGATATATTAACATCGGCACCGGCATTGGTTGTTTTGTGTATGTTGCGGTAATAGTCAGGGTTGTCTCTCACCAGTATATAGTCATCATTGTTTGTACGTATGTAGATCCTTCCCGTCATTTCAACCGTAGGCTCATTAAGAGCCGGAGTGAAGGAAGCCGAGAGTAAGGTAGTGTTGATCTCTTCATATTGATCGGTGAAGGATGGACCTGAGTAGAACCCGTTTGCCCCGAACTTCCTGTCGCTGAGGCCTGCCGTCAATCCAATGGTACCTGCACCGGTCATTATCTCTCCCTGGAGGAGCAGGTTTGACAGCCTGTAGTCGCTGTTGTATCTGTAGCCGTCTGATCGTCGTCGCGAAGCATAGATATTGGTATTTGCGGTACGGGTCTTAAGGGATGCTTCAGCTCCGGCACCCGCAAAGCCTGAACTTCCGGCAACCATGTTTACCCTGAGATTGTTCTCATCAGGAACCCTCGTGATAATGTTTACAGCACCTGCAAAGGCATTCTGTCCGAACACCCTTGCAGAAGGCCCTTTATATACCTCTATCCTTTCAATTATTTCGGGGTCAACCGGCAGATTGAAGCTGTGGTGTCCGGTTTGACTGTCATTCATCCTGACGCCATTTAGCATTACCATTACCTGGTCAAATGATCCGCCACGTATACCGGCATCGAATTGAATTCCGCCCACTCCCCGCTGCCTGATATCAACACCCGGAACGGAGGTGAGTATTTCTGCTATGCTTAATCCGGTTGAGTTAATTATGATGTTTCTGTCAATGACTGTAATGGGTGATGGTTTTGATGAAAGAGGAACCTTTATTCTGTTTTCCAGCACTATAACATCAGATAGCAGAATAACAGAATCAACCTGTGCGTGAACCAGACAGGCATACGTCAATACAGCAAACACCACTTTAATTCTTCTCATTCGGGATAGGTTGAAAACAAGCGGCGAATATAGACAAAAAGTACACTTATAAGCTGCAACCAAATAACTATGCGTTCTTTATAAATGGTGCCGGCATAAATGAACTTCTTAAAGCACTGCATAATCTGATCACGTGACCAGTTTTCAGGGAGAAATGAAGGGTTCTGATGCAGCAAATTATCTGGACTCTCATCTTTAGGATGTATTCATTTTCTAAATCTATTGACATGAATTTATTCACTGAATCTGTGAGATTTTCTCCTGTATCGTTGCTGTTAAGATTGTTTGTAATACTGTCTGCCTTTCTCCTGATACCTGAATATCTCAAAGGGCAGTCATATTTGCGTCAGACCGTGCTTGACAGGGTAGTGCATACCGAAGATTCTGTCAGTACCAGGGTGCCTGAGGTTGCAAGAATATGTGACAACCTGCCTTTGAGAAAGAGGATGATAGATATTGGCGATTGCAGGCTATATGTTGAGGAGGAGGGGAGTGGTATTCCCGTTGTCCTGCTTCATGGTGGGCCCGGCTCAACCCATCATGGGTTTCATCCATACCTTTCCTCTGTATCGGAATTTGCCCGTATAATATATTATGATCAGCGTGGATGCGGGTTGTCTGATTATATCTCCGGTGAAGGTTATTCCGTTAAGCAGGCAGCAGACGACCTTGACAGGCTCAGGGTTGTTCTGGGTATAGAGAAGTGGGTTGTACTGGGGCATTCGTATGGTGGTTTTCTTGCTCAGTACTATTCTTTGCTTTATCCAGGCAGTGTTATGGGTATGATACTTGTAAACGGGGCGCCCGGACTGACTGATACGACGATATACATCAGCAGGCAACAGGATTTCATATCTGATGAAGAAAGGGAAGTCATGGAAAGACACGGAGCATCAGTAGCTAATATGCGGAAAGAAAAAGGTTGGAGTTATGAGGAGACTATAGAGGTCTATATATATAATAAGTTTCTTAACGGAGACTGGAAAAGACAGTCATTTTACAAGCCTTCCGAACATGAAATTGCCCGGTATGCGAGGTACTCATGGAAGCATGACTTTGATGGCAGATTCAATCAGGTGATGTCAGAGAGCATGAAGAATATCAACCTTGAAGGCCTTTTTGAAACATGTACCATACCGACGTTGATAGTCGAGAGCCTTTGGGATCTTACCTGGAATGATAATAAGCTGATAAGGATACACAGAAATCATCCCAATGCAGAAATATCAGTATTCAGCCATAGTGGTCACTCCCCCTTTAAAGATGAACCGGAGAAGTTCATCAGTGTAGTGAGGGACTTTTTAATGAACCTCCGAAAGCAATCAGAAGAACCTTGTATGCTTTGACCAGAGTTCTGCTTCAAGTTTTCTGTAACGTTCAACTGCGTTGTTGGCAATTCCGACCGAATAGTTTGTAAGCATTTCGGCGGCTTTTGCAGGGTTGCTCTTAAGAACTGCAACTACCTGTTCCTCGAAAGCTTTCTGATCGGCAAATGCCTTGTCCTCAATGGCCGCCCATACCGGCGCTACGTCCTTAATCATTTCCTGGTACCTGAGGTTGCAGAGCTGGCTAATCTTCCCGAAAGCCCACCATGCACAGTCTTCACTGTAGCCTGAGCGACCGTCAACCATGTAAGACTCCGGCATCGTTGTGATACCACAATAGAATGGTGTGTGGGGTGTGGTGGCCGGATTGTCATAACCGAGCCAAACTACTCCGCCAACAGGGTCGGGAAGCCAGTTGCGTGACTGGGTAACAGTTACATAGGTTGCCCTTGGGCAGGCGATCGTACGTTCTGAGG
>CAYUOS010000149.1:0-6997 GCA_964446435.1 uncultured Rikenellaceae bacterium
GCCAAAGCTACCGGATCGTTTCTGGGTCCGCCGGGAAAATCACCGATCTTTTGCCAGGAATCAATTTTGGTAAACCCGGGTGTAATAACCTCGTGAGGCCCGACAATTAACCTCAGCAGGGGATTAGCCTGAGTGATATCTGGAATATAAAACTCTATGCTATCGTCAAGAGGAGCCAGAATAGTTGCTTCTCTGTCATCGAAGAAGACCCTGGTTCCATATTCCGGATTTACAAAATTTTTACCGTAAATAACCATCCTCTGACCAACCTTGCCTGTTGAGGTAGAAATTCCTGTAATAGCAGGGCTGATAATAGTAAACTTTTCCCCGCCATCTGACTTTTTGCCTGTAGCGTCAATTACGAGGTTCACCTCCCCTACCTGTTGGGTGAAAGGTACCCTGGCAACAATCAGGGTGTCGCTGAAGCTTATCATTATAGCCTTGATATAGCCGAAGTAGACAACAGGTCTGTTTCCGAAGTATTTACCTCTTATTGTCACACGTGAATATGGCTGTCCTTCAATTGGTTCAATGCTTCCAATCTCAGGCAGCTTCACATTAATGGGGCCGAATCCTGACTGTTTGCCATGTGTTGACAGATATGCTGCCTTTGACCCTGCTGCAAGCGTTGGTATAATGAATTCCAGGGAGTCTGAGCCGACAAAGCTGATCTCGCAAAAGACCCCGCCAACAATTATCTTGTTTATCCCGGGCATAAGTGAGAAATTCTTTCCTGTAAGAAGTACCCTGGCTCCGTCACTTACATTCATCTGACTAACCTGTTCAACTATCGGGGGTGGATTATCAAAACCCTGGCTCTGAAAATAGACTGTGTTGCCATAAGAGACTATGTTGTCGCTAACAACGAAAGCCTTAACAAAGAATGTCTCTCCCTTTGCAATATCCCTTTGCAGGAAATTATCAAAACTATCACCGAATTCCTCCACTATCATGCGGTAACTCTCACTCCCACCTTTCCCAAAGATGAAGCCGGCCTGGCTGATTTCAGCCTCTCCCCTTGAGAGAATTCTGGCACTCAGGTATACACCTTCACTGCTTATCTCTCCTACCTCGGTCTGCACAACAGCATATGCCCGGGTTCCGATTGTTGGCTCGTCATCACAACCTGTAATCAGGGCTATCAGCAGTACGATTATCAGAATCCGTTTCATTCCTAAAAACTGTATCCAATGGTTAAGTTCAGCACTTTCAAATTTATCAGCAGGGGCTTCTCTTGTGGCCGGAGGTGGCTATACCTTATCTCCGTCAGGACAGAGCCTCTTCCCCTGAGCCGGTATTCAAGTCCCGCACCGACTGTCAAACCTCTGTAGACATCGCTAACATAGTTGGTTCTGTCAATCTCGAGGTTAATAGTATTGTCTGTGAAGGTGTTTCTGTAAAGAATATTATGGTTGGCAACATTCAACAATGCCATGCCACCGGCATTAACGAACGGCCGGAGCTTGTTTGTAGGCCATGAGTATCTGACCAGCGCAGGTATACCCACAGATACAGACTTTGCATAGTAGTCCTCATCGCCATTAAATGATGACCATGCACCAGCGTATACCTGCCTTGAGATGTTTAAGCCCACATTCAGCGAAAAGTCGCTCTGAAACAGTGGCTGATCGGCAAAAACACCGGCAGAAAGACTATTATCTTTCATGATACCGGCATTTTGCATTATCTGATTATTAGCTTGTGGCATCAGACTGGAGAGTCCGAAGCCCAGATTCAATCCATATCTGAAGTGAGGAAATGGCCTGTGTTGCCTTTTTTCGTACCTGGCAAAAAACATGGTCAGCGTACTCTTTCTATAGGCGACATTTTGCAAAGCATCAAAGCCCTCCGGAAAATCGGCAGTTAACTCAGCGATGTAATGCCTGAAGCTGTTCCCCTTTTCGTCTTTCAGCGGCAGAAGATTTAACTCTCCATCTTCTGTCTCAACAAAAAACGCTATTCCACCCGGACCATGATAATAATAAAGAACGAGTCTTCCCTTTGAGAGTTGTTCAAGGAAGACTCTTTTCATACCTACGGGGGTAGTAATTGTCCTTGCGACATAGACCCTGCCGTCAGGAAACCCATATTCACTGACCTCATCGGGCGTGTAAATTCTGTCATCCGACCTGGTTTCCACGACACAGTAGGCTGAGTTACTCAAGGGACCGCCATCAACAATCTTTGCCCCGTAGGTTGAATTACTGCCTCTTATGTAATACCCACCCTGTGCCTGAACGTCAATATGGGCTGCCGATAACAAAAAGAGCAAAACGATACAAGCATACCTTAAGACCAAATAATCTGAAATTGCAGTCATTACTAAATAAGTTCCGGGCACCGTCACGAATGGCGATGCATTTTAAGCTATTAAAAGTACTAAAAAATTTAAATCTGGAAAGGAGTGCAGTCTAAATACGCATGGCCAGCGTCATTACCACGAAACCAGTAACGAATCCTGAATAGACCTCTGCCGGGGTGTGAGCCCTGAGCCAGAGCCGCGATGTCATTACCAGTCCTGACAGAAATATTACAGCCACAAGCACCCATATATTTCCCGCATAAATCCTGAAAGAGATCATCATGACAGTTGCCAGCATTGCCCCGGCACCGACGGCATGAACCGATATCTTCCAGCGGAAGTTAAGCAGGGCTGTGGCCAGCACGACACAAGCGGCTGAAAACATATATACCTTTATGAGTGCCGGCAACTGAAGACGAAAAACCATCACAGAGGTTACAAGATACATCAGCGCTGTCGTAAGCAGAGGGATGATGCGTTCTGTCCGGGTCTCGATGCGGTACGATGAAATGACATTCCTGAGCTTCAGCAACGGGAGCATTGCAATTGGCAGTATTACGGTATTCACCAGCACCATGACAAAGATGATGCGCCGGGCCGGGGCGGGCAGGAATGAAAGCAGTGCCGGGATGTTGAAGATAAGCATCAGTCCATACAACGGAAGCAGCACTGGATGAAAAACAACCGAGACTATCCAGGCTGCAATGTCAGCCACCCTTGAAGCCATGCTGCCGGTATTGGTGCTCCACTCTTCACCTTCGTTCATCGTATCTCCTTTCTGAGCCGTGCCACCGGTATGTTCAGCTGTTCGCGGTACTTGGCAACGGTACGGCGTGCAATCTGGTACCCCTTTTCCTGCAGGATATCGGTAAGCTTTTCGTCGGTAAGCGGCTTTCTCTTGTTCTCACCGGCAACACACTCTTCTAGAATCTTCTTGATTTCGCGTGTTGAGACCTCTTCGCCGCTGTCAGTCTGCAGTCCTTCAGAGAAGAAAAACTTCAGCGGGAACATCCCAAAATGTGTCTGTATGTATTTGCTGTTTGCAACCCTTGAAACCGTTGAGATATCGAGGCCTGTCATTTCGGCTATATCCTTCAGTATCATAGGTTTCATTCTGGTTTCGTCGCCGTCGGCAAAGTATTCCTTCTGGTATTCGATAATGGCATTCATGGTAAGCAGCAGTGTGTTCTGCCGTTGCCTTATCGCATCGATGAACCACTTTGCAGAGTCAAGCTTCTGCCTTACAAAGGCGACAGCTTCCTTCATATCCTTGTTGCTGCTTCTGTTGCGGCTATAGTCCTCGAGCATCTCCGAGTATGTGCGACTCACCTTCAGGTCAGGCAGGTTTCTGCTGTTGAGATGAAGGTCAAGGCCGTTGTCAGTCTGTTCGAGAATGAAATCAGGAATTATATGCTGGGTGGTGCGGCTGTAGGGGTCAGCGACCGATCCCCCGGGCTTTGGGTTGAGCTTCAGTATCTCACCTATTGCGGCCTTTAGCTCATCATCACTGACCTCAAGCCGCTGGCTTATCTTATCGTAATGCCGTTTTGTAAACTCATCAAAATATGATGTGAGTATTGTCTTTGCCAGAGCCACGGCTCCGTTGCCATTGTCTCTTCTTGAAACCTGCAGCAGCAGGCACTCCTGCAGTGACCGTGCTCCAACCCCTGCCGGGTCAAAGTCATGAATCACCTCCAGCACCTCCTCAAGTTCATCCTCTGTGGCCTCAAGGTTCTGAAGGAACGCAAGGTCATCGGAGATGCTTGAGATTTCGCGGCGCAGGTAGCCGTCTTCGTCAATGTTGCCGATGATATATTCACCCAGCACACGCTGCTTGCCGGTAAGTGTCCTCAGACCGAGCTGCGACTGCAAATGCTCATGGAATGAAGATCCTACAGAGAAGGGTATCTCAGACCTCTTGTCGTCATCCTTGCTGTAGTTGTTAGTCTGCAGACGGTAGTCAGGTATATCATCGTCATCGATGTAGTCATCGAGGGTAAACTCCTCCTGGTTATTGTCCTCAAAGAGATCATCATCGGTTGAATCATCGGCGACATCGGCAGTCTCCTCATCGGGACCCTCCTCGAGGGCAGGATTCTCTTCAAGTTCTTTCTTAATGCGCTGTTCGAGCAGCATGGAAGGCACCTCCAGCAGCTTGATCATCTGTATCTGCTGTGGTGACAACTTCTGGAGAAGCTTCTGCTGCAGTCTCTGGTTCAGCGTAACCATATCTTGTTATTCCTTTTCAGAACTCGGCGTTCTTGGGGGTTCGCGGGAATGGTATCACGTCTCTGATGTTGCTCATGCCTGTCATAAAGAGCATCAGTCTCTCGAAGCCCAGTCCGAAGCCGCTGTGGGGAGCCGTTCCGAACCTGCGGGTTTCGAGGTACCACCAGAAGTCGCTCTCCTTCAAACCCATCTCCTTAATGCGCGACAAAAGCCTTTCATGCACCTCTTCGCGCTGCGACCCTCCGATTATTTCGCCTATACCCGGGAACAGGACATCCATACCCCTTACTGTCTTTCCATCGTCATTCTGCTTCATGTAGAAAGCCTTGATCTCTTTCGGGTAGTCGGTTATGATTACCGGGCGCTTATAGTGTTGTTCGACGAGGTAACGTTCGTGCTCGGCCTGCAGGTCGCGGCCCCATGCTACCGGGAACTCCCATTTGCGGTCAATGGCGGTGAGCACTTCGATGGCCTCGGTGTAGGTAATTCTTTCAAATTCGTTGTCGAGGACAAACCTGAGCCTGTCGATCAAACCCTTGTCAACCATCGAATTCAGGAAGCTGAGATCGTCGGCACAGTTTTCAAGAGCGTAGCTGATGAGGTACTTGACGAACTCCTCGGCCAGGTCCATGTTGTCGTTGATGTCGTAGAAGGCCATTTCCGGCTCTATCATCCAGAACTCGGCCAGGTGGCGGGGTGTGTTTGAGTTTTCGGCCCTGAAGGTCGGACCGAAGGTGTAAATCTCGCCGAGGGCCAGGGCTCCAAGTTCTCCCTCAAGCTGGCCTGAAACTGTGAGGTTGGTCTCCTTGCCGAAGAAATCCTCACGGTAGTTGATGCTGCCATCGTCATTGCGAGGCACTTCATTAAGATCGAAGGTTGTCACATGAAACATCTCGCCTGCACCCTCGCAGTCACTTCCGGTGATGATTGGTGTATGCAGGTAGTAGAAGCCCTTGTCGTTGTAGTACTTGTGTACGGCGAAGGCCATGGCGTGACGCATGCGCAGCACTGCACCGAAGGTGTTGGTGCGTGGCCTCAGGTGGGCTATCTCCCGCAGGAACTCCATCGAGTGTCCCTTCTTCTGAAGCGGGTATGTGTCGGGGTCGGCGCTGCCGTAGATGCCAATCTCCGAAGCCTGTATCTCCACATGCTGCCCCTGGCCCTGCGACTCGGCAAGTGTTCCCTTAGCCCAAATGCAGGCTCCGGTGGTGACGTTCTTAATGAGAGCCTCGTCGAATTTTGCCATGTCGGCAACAATCTGGATATTATTTATAGTTGAGCCGTCGTTGAGGGCAATGAATGCCACGCTCTTGTTTCCGCGCCTGGTGCGCACCCATCCTTTTACGAGAACCTCCGTTCCCGTTATGCCCCTGGTGAGCAGCTCTTTTACCTTGATCCTTTTCATATGCGTTCCTGTGCCGGCGGTTTATGGGAGCCCCCGGTTCCCCCGTGATTTTTGAAATACGGTGCAAAAATACGAAAATGTTTGGCTGTGGCTGACAATATGTGGTTTGTTTCGGGGAAAAACATCATATTTGCCAAAGTGGGCCGTTATTGAAAAGGAGGCCGCCGGATGGCTTGGTTTTGGCAAAAAAATGATACTTTTACAATTATAAACGGAAAGCTTGTGAATTATGGAACCGACTAACAAACTGATTGTTGTGCCGTGGGACTTTACGGAGGTTGCGGGAAATGCGCTGAAACATGCGGTGAGGATTGCGCGACAGATAAATGGTGATATTGTGCTGCTTCACATTCTTGACAAGTCGATGATGCCGGGGGTTGAGGCTGCAAAGAGGGAAAAGCTGCGGAGCATCGCCGAAGATGTGGCTCATCAATATTCGCTTTCGGTGAAGCACCACCTGACAAAGGGGAGCATCTTTTCTGCGATTGGTGACTATGTCAATGACAATGAGGCGAGCCTGGTGGTGATGGGAACCCATGGAATGAAGGGTATGCAAAAGCTTACCGGAAGCTGGGCACTGAAGGTGATTCAGAGCTCGAAGGCACCGTTCATTGTTGTGCAGAACCCTCCGAAAGATGACGAGAAGTTCAGCAAGATCATGTTCTCAGTCGATTTTCACAAGGAGAACAAGGAGAAGCTTTCGATGGCGATTTTTATGGGTAAATACTTCGATTCGAAGGTGCACCTGCTGAAGACCCAGACTACCGACAAGAACCTCCTGAAGAAAACTAACATCAATGTGAATTTTGCCATCAAGTTCTTCACCCAGAACAACATAGAATACGAGATTCACGACATTCCCAAAGGGAACCTGACACAGCAGACCATCGACTATGCCCAGAAGATAAATGCTGACATGATTGTGGTTGTGACCACGAAGAACAGTTTCCTCGGGGCATCGGAACAGTATATTATTGCCAACAGTTCGAAGATACCTGTTTGCTGTGTCAACCCGCGCTCGACCTTCGCCGGTGTTGGACAGTTCATGTACAGCGGGTAGG
>CAYUOS010000150.1:0-6869 GCA_964446435.1 uncultured Rikenellaceae bacterium
GCGTAGTGGTGGTCGATGACGAGGTTCCCGACACAGGAATTCCGTTTATATGAACCTGGAACAGTTTCGACCCATTATCGGCAAAGATCTTGATATTGTACCATTCACCTGCATTGAATGGCATGATATCATAAATCTCACCTCCTGAACAGCTTGCCTCAATCCGTCCGTTCCTGAAATCTACCGTAGCACTCAGGGTCCCCCAGGTTCCGGCATCCATGTCACCCAGAATCATCCGTCCGGTATATGCACCCAGAACCTGTTCAGGCCGCACCCACGACTCAAAAACAACCTGCGAAGGCATCGATGATGGTGTTTTGGTTATGGTGGCAGCCCAGCCCGATGCACCCTGTGTCTCGAACGACTTGCTGCCATTCCGTGCCACCTGGTCGGTAACCTTCTGATTGGCAGTGCCTGTGCCGTCGTGTTTTATTACCCAGCCTGCAGGCAACTGACCCACAACACCATCCTCGAAGTCGTCATCAATAAGGAGAGTCAGGTCGTTCTCGTTCACCCCGTAAATGCCGTTGTAGGTACTGCAGCCACCCTCAGCGTAGAGGGCGATGATCTCTGCCTGGCTGAGCTCCCTGCTGTAAATCCTGATGTCATCGATGGAACCCTTGAAATACTCTGCGCCGTATCCGGCATAGCCGAATGTAAGCGGATTCGTTACCTGGCCGTAGGGGCCTGACGACGACTCGTCCTCTGCGACTTTCACACCGTTTATGTATATCTTCTTCCCGGTTCCGGGTCCTGCGGCTGTGACAGTTACATGGTGCCATTCAGCTGCGGTTACCGCACTGGTATTGTTCTCGGTATAGCCATTGTATTCCCACTGAAAATATCCGTTGGGACGTACCCTTACCAGATAATTGGTTTTTGTGGTGTAGTTCGATTTGCCCAGGATCATTCTGTTTCCTGATGTCTGTAACTCGTCAGGTTTAACCCAGAAGGAGATGGTCATAGCACCATCGACATCAAGGGAACTATGATGCGGCACGGTAATATTGTCATTTCCGTCAAAATAGTATGCTGAGCCTGTTCTGCCATGCCTGTCAGCTGTAAGCGTTGCCCCGTTTACCGTTCCGTGGTTTGTGCCCGGACCGGCATCATTGGCGTTTCCGGAAAATGGCCAGTGGCTTACGAGACCTGTGGTTGGGATTTGTGTTTTTACCGGTAGCGAAATAATCAGCAACAGAGCAATCGCAGACAGAAACTTGTTCATAGACTTAATTTAGGTTAGGTAAGTCACAAATTTATAAAAAACAGCAAATCCCACAACCCATTACCCTCCGCCCTCCGCCCTCCGCCCTCCGCCCCCCGCCCCCTGCTACCCGATACCCTTTCCATTTTTTTCCCATATTTGTACCCGCCACCATCAAAAACCGAGGCACTCAAAGTGAAAAGCAGCCCAACCAAAAGAGCCGATAAATGAAAAATGCAATTATTGCAGGCGCCTCATCAGGCATAGGAAAGGAACTGGCCCGGCTACTCGCCAACGACGGATTCAGGGTCGGCATCACTGGCAGGCGCCTCGACCTCCTCAACGAACTGAAATCGGAGAAGCCCGGTAGCTATATCATAGCTGGCTTTGACATCCGACAACCCGAGGCAGCCGAAAGGGAACTCGAAAAACTTGCCGCAGAACTTGGCTCGCTCGACCTTCTCATCATCAGCTCAGGAACCGGCGACATAAACACCAACCTCGACTTCGAAATCGAAAAGAACACTATCGATACCAATGTAACGGGCTTTACCTGTGTGGCTGACTGGGCTTTCAGGTTTTTCCTCAACCAGCAACACGGGCACCTGGTGGCAATAAGCTCCATAGCAGGAATCCGTGGCAGCGCCGAGGCCCCGGCATACAACGCCACCAAGGCCTATCAGATTAACTATCTCGAGGGACTAAGACAAAAGGCAAGAAAAGCAAAGTGTTCCCTCGATATTACCGATATAAGGCCCGGACTGGTCGACACGGGAATGGCCAAAGGCGAAGGACTCTTCTGGGTCATGCCCGTTGAGAAGGCTGCCCGGCAGATATACAAAGCGATAAAAAAGAAGAAGAAGGTCGCCACGGTAACCCGGCGCTGGCGTCTCGTGGCGCTGTTGCTGAAGCTCATGCCCCGTTCAATCTACGAAAGAATATAAGCTCTTGAAGGAACAAAAAGTACAGGAAACGATCGTGACGGCTTTCAGGAAGAAAGTCCGCAGCGACAGGAAGGTAAGGAATGCATACCTGCTGGTAAGCTCCGATAAGCTCAACATCCACCTTAATATTGCCGAAGGGATGACAGGAGATGTTCAGGCAACAACCTCCCAGGCCAATCACCTTGCCAGTGTGGGTAAGCTATTCACTGCAACGGTAACCGGGATGCTGCACGAAGCAGGCAGGCTCAGCTTCAACGATCCCATCTGCCGGTATCTCGACGATGAACTCATCAATCGGCTGCATGTCTTCAAGGGTACTGATTACTCGCGCGAAATAACCATCAGGCATCTGCTGATGCAGACATCCGGACTGAATGACGTCTTCTACCTCCTTTGGGAGAAGATGGTCGCAGACCCGTCATTCTCGATAACCCCGCGGGAGGCAATCCTCTGGGGCAGGGAGAACCTGAAGCCTGTTGCCGAACCGGGCAGGAGACTCTTCTATACCGACACCAACTATTACCTCATGGGCCTGATCATCGGGAATGTTACCGGAAAGCCATTCCACAAGGTGATGCACGAGATGATCTTCGACCCTCTGGGAATGAATAATGCCTTTATGTTCGGATTCTCACAGCCAAAAAACAGGCCGCAGTCACCAACGGCCGGCCTCTTCATCAAAGACGTTAACCTGACATCAATATCCGGCGTGCACCAGATCGACTACGCCGGCGGCAGCGTCACCGCACCACTCGATGAGTATCTCATCTTCATGAAGGCCCTGGCCTCACATCGCCTCGTCAGCAGCGAAACCCTCAGCCTTATGATAAACGATGATATCGATATGGGCTTCCCGACCATCGGCTTCAGGTACGGCTATTCCATCTGGAAACCAAAATCAATACCATTGCTTATGCCCGCATCCGCCTACTGCTGGGGCTGCGTCGGTGCAACCGGTGCCTTCATGTTTTATCATCCGGGAACCGAGGCCTTTATAATCGGAACATTCAATGATTTTGCATACCGCGGCAAAGCCCTGCAATTCATGTTCCGCAATATAATCGGCCCACTGACCAGACTCGTCAAATAAACAATATTGGTATTAACCGGATTACTATTTTGCTCCTATGCGAAAGCCTGTGCCAATACCTAATCCGGTAATGCCGTAGTACACCCTGAAGAACGTTTTGCTGTGAGGCTTCTGGTAGCGGTATCCGATATTTGCAAGCGGACGTAATCTGGTTTTTTCACCCTCTTCAAATTCATGATCTCCGTAAATCTCAAGGGGAAGGATAACACCGCCGGCCATAAACTCAAAATGGTTGTTTCCTTTTCCTGTCATAAACGTATAACCCGCCATCGGACCAGCTGTGGCCCATCTGAATCTATCATAAAAAGCCGTAAAAAGACCAGCAGTAATACCGTGATGAAATCTCTCCTTATGCCAGTAAAAGTCGAAAGTCATAGGAGCAGAATAAAATCCCCCGATGCTGGTGAAGGAAAGAGACAGGTTAGTTGATTTTTGCGGCCATTGATTGCCGAACTGTGAGTTGGCAGCTAATGGCAGAAGCAGCATGCAACTTATCAACGCAAACTTTGACAGAATAGTTTTTCTCATTTTGAATCAGGTTAAGTACGCCCTAAAAATAGAGATTTCCTTAAAAAGGACCAACCTCAAAATACCCTCCGCTCTGAGTCCTGCGCCCCGTACCCTGCGCCCCCCGCCCCGTACCCTCCGCTCTCCGCCCTCCGCCCCCCGCTCTGCGCCATTTTCTGACGCATGAGTGCCTGATTCGTATCTTTGAACCAAATTGTTCTCAAATCTTACTGGTATTTCCTATCTTTCGCTTTTGAGACATGGGCGCTACAAACTGTTTCTACGACTTTCTGATCTTAAGAATCAAGGATTACATCCCCCTCACTGTAAAGGAGACTGATTTTGCCAAAGGTCTGATCGCTTCGTATGTGGGGGTAACACCTCAGGCTTTGTGCAGAATCAAAAAGAAGTTGTTAAGAAAAAACTAATTACTCAAAAGACAAGATGATTAAGGTTGACAATCTGAGTTTTACCTACCAAAAAACCAAAAAGAAGGCCATCAGGGAAATGTGCTTTGATATTAACGAAGGAGAAGTCTTTGGTTTTTTGGGACCAAGCGGGGCAGGGAAAACCACAACCCAAAGACTTATTATCGGTCTCCTGCGAAACTACCAGGGAAAAATTGAAATCCTTGGCAAGGAGCGAAATGCGTGGGGAAAGGAGTATTACGAACAGATTGGAGTCGCGTTCGATTTCCCGAACCTCTACACCAAACTGACAGCCAGAGAGAATCTGCAACTTATTGGTGCATACTACAAAAAGGAGTGTATAAGTCCCGATAAACTGCTTGACAGGGTTGGATTACTGCCCGAGAAGGATGTAAGGGTAGAGAACTTCTCAAAGGGGATGAAGATGCGGTTGAACTTCGTGCGCTCAATTATGCACAATCCCCAGCTGATGTTTTTTGATGAGCCGACATCCGGACTCGACCCGGTGAATGCACATATAATAAAGGAAATCATTCTTGAACAGAAAAGGGCCAATAAAACAATCTTCCTCACGACGCACAATATGACCGTTGCCGAACAACTATGCGATAGAGTTGCCTTTATTGTTGAGGGTAAGATTGTAGTTATAGGTTCCCCCAGGGATTTAATGATTGAGCACGGCAAGCCCATCGTGCAGGTAGAATACCTCGCTAATGGCAATAAATATGAGCAGAGTTTCGATATTGAGAATCTTGGTGAAAATGTTGAGTTTATCAGAATCCTGAAAACAGCAGAAATTAAAACAATACATAGCTGCGAGGCAACTCTTGAGGACATCTTTATCAAACTGACAGGGAGGAACCTGTTATGAGATTGCTCCACGCCGTTGCAGCCGATATTCGGTTCCAGATAAAGCAGGGTTTTTATCTTGTTTATGTAATCATTGCTGCAATGTATTTAATCATAATGTCATTCCTGCCCGATGATATTCTGGCGATTGCATTGCCACTGGTTGTTTTTTCTGATCCATCAGTTCTCGGATTGTTCTTCATTGGGGGTATTATTCTTATGGAGAAAGGGCAGGGGGTACTTATGGTTCTGGTTGTTTCACCCTTGAGGTCATGGGAGTATATCCTCTCAAAAGTTATATCACTGGCAATTGTCTCAGTTCTGGCCGCTTTTGCCATTTCCTTCTTTAGCCAATACCCAACGGTGAATTGGTGGTTGCTTCTTTTGTCAACCATTCTTACATCGGGCATTTTCACACTGTTGGGTATTATGATTAATGCCGGATGCAGCACGGTGAACCAGTATATGCTCAAAACTATTCCCTATATGCTCCTTTTTGTCCTGCCTTGCTTTGCCCTGATTGGTTTCCCGTATTCATATCTTTTTACTGTTTTCCCAAGTGTTGCCTCACTCAGGCTGATGTGGGGCGCATATCACGGAATTGTATGGTACGAGGCAACGGTATTAACTGTCTATCTCTTAGGCGTCAACTATATGCTTGTTAAACTTGCTGTCAGGGTATTTGAAAAAAAAATTGTCTATCAGGAGTAGCCCTATGATACAGATTACACTTTTTAAAAACGACATAAAGCAGATCATGCGGGACCCCATCATGGCCATGCTCCTGTTTGCTCCGCTGCTGTTGATGATGGTTTTCAAACTGCTACACCTGTTCCTTGTGCCTTTTATAGCAGCCAGGTTTGGTTTCGACTTTTTACCTTACTTCCCTTACCTTCTGTCATTCATACTATTAATGAACTCTGGCATGCTTGGAATAGTCACCGGCTTTATGATGCTTGATGAGCGCGATGGCAATATTTCACAACTATTGGAAATAACACCTCTGGGTAGGGGTGGGTATCTGGTTAACAGACTATCTTTTGCTTCAATTTTGGCTGTTATTTATTGTTTTGTCAGTTTTGTGGTCTTCAGCCACTATGCTTTGCCTCTGTTCTCTGTAATATTGCTCCCGCTCCTGTCGGCATTATATACTGCGATAATCGGGTTGCTTATTTTTTCCGGAGCCGACGACAAGGTCAAGGGACTCACATTTGCCAAGGGATTAAACACCCTGGTGCTGTTTGCTTTCTCAGATCTGTTTGCGCTGCGATGGCTTACTGTATTATCGTGGTTTTTCCCGCCCTACTGGATTACAATGATTATTAAATCACCCAATAACCTCTCAACAGGATTTATCGCACTTCTGGTCCATGCTTTATGGCTGGGGATACTTGTGTTTCGTTATACCCGAAGAGAATCCTGAGTTTGAGCTTTCTTAGTGATATTAACATCACTTTAAGGAATGCAACTTGCATTGCTGTTTTAGCATTCCTGATCCTGTCGCTTGCCTCTATTTCAGCAGTAGCCCAGGAATCTGTATATCAACTTTCAACCCGGATTGGCTCATGGTCTTTGGATGGTTTTGAGTTTATCAAGAACATCTTCGAGGAGTCAGTTTGGCATCAGCCCTATTACCTGGAGTTTCTGCCTGAGGAGATTATTATATCTGTTCTGCCGGCAAGCCGTTTTGCATTCTTTTTGGTCGGGGTGCTTACTATGACTCCGCTCCCCGCCCCCCGCCCTTCATACTGATTATTGTATGTAACAAGTTTGTTACAAACAAAAATGTTACATATATTTGTATCATAATGCGCACAGCAATGAAGACGCCTTTTGTATTTGGTAAA
>CAYUOS010000151.1:0-1116 GCA_964446435.1 uncultured Rikenellaceae bacterium
CTGCGTTCTGCCGGCTAATTTTCTGTAAATCCATTCCCTGACCCCAACAATCACCTCGGTCTCGTTCCTTGAGTTTTGCATTATCATTTCGATCTCGGGATTCTCATTCATGAGTTGCTTGAGAAGCCGGTGAGACCGTACAGTGATTGCTATCCTGTCAAGTTTTTCAACTTCCGTCATCATTGTTTTGATTGGTTCATCCGAACAAAATACAAAAAAAAATGCCTGCGGCCAAACTTAATTGGCAGCAGGCACTGGTTTACACCGGATGACCCTTAATGGCCTTATCCTGGTTTAGTGCTTTCTTTTGAGGAAACTTAACACCTCCCTGCTTACATTCGCGGGGCTGAATCCGAACTTTTCATCGAGCACCTGATACGGAGCTGAGTATCCAAAGCTATCCATGCCAATTACCTTCCCCTTGTCTCCGGCCAGCAGTTTGAGAGTAACTGAGAGTCCCGCCGTAAGTCCGAAGACCGGTATGCCGGGTTTGATAATGGCGTTCCTGTATTCATCTGATTGGTTCCTGAATAGCCCCTCTGACGGAACCGAGACTATTCTGGTTCTTACACCCTCATTCTCGAGCATGACAGATGCCTCGAACAGTGTTGCAACCTCTGAGCCACTTGCGATCATTATCACATCGGGATTTCCCTCACAAGATTTGACGATATAAGCTCCCCTTGCTGAATTCAACGAATCGGAATAGCGACCTGCACCAACAGCAGGCAATGATTTGATATCCTGCCTTGACAGGATAAGCGCAGTCGGTGAGTGTCGGTTTTCAAGGGCCATCTTCCATGCAACAGTGGTTTCATCTGCATCGGCCGGTCGCAATACAAGCACGCTGTTCTTGCCGGAATGGTTTTTCAAATGCTCCATAAGCCTGATCTGTGCCTCCTGCTCTACCGGCTGGTGGGTGGGCCCATCCTCCCCGACACGGAAGGCATCGTGGGTCCATACATATATAACGTGAAGTTCCATCAGGGCTGCAAGCCTTACTGCCGGTTTCATGTAGTCTGAGAAAACAAAGAATGTGCCTCCTGCAGGTATTACACCGCCATGGAGTGCCATTCCATTCATTATCGCTGCAAGTGTAAGCTCTGAAACACCGGC
>CAYUOS010000151.1:1216-2328 GCA_964446435.1 uncultured Rikenellaceae bacterium
CGAGCTTCTTGTTAAGCTCAGGATTATTCCTGCTCCACTCCTCATATTCGCTTTGCCATCTCTCTGCTTCTGCCTTCTTGCCGGCAATCACCTCAGAATAGTATTTACCTACATCTTCAAACACCCTGAAGGGATCGGTGGGATCGCCGCCGAGATTTGTCAGCGACCTCTGAAATGATGCTCCTGCTGCTGATACCGGCTGTCCATGTGTTGAAGTCTTTCCTTCAAATGAAGTTCCGTTTTCATCTACCAGCCCCTTTCCCATAATCGTCTTGCCGATTATCAGTGTCGGCTTCTCTTTCTGTCTCGTGGCTGATTCAAGTGCATTAATAATCTGTTCTTGGTTGTGACCGTCAATTGTAATTACATTCCAGCCCCACGACTCATACTTCTTCGCTGTGTCTTCAGAGGTAACCTCATCAGTCTTGGTAGAAAGCTGAATGTCGTTCGAATCAAAGAACATTATGAGATTGGCAAGCCCAAGGTACCCTGCAATCCGGCCCGCACCCTGCGATATCTCCTCCTGAATGCCTCCGTCGGATATGTAAGTATATATCTTATGGGCAAACAGATCTCCGAACCTCTGGGCAAGGAACCTCTCTGCAATTGCTGCACCCACGGCCATCGTGTGACCCTGTCCCAACGGTCCGCTGGTATTCTCAACACCCCTGTCGGGATCGACTTCAGGATGCCCCGGTGTACAGCTGCCCCATTGCCGGAAATTCTTCAGGTCATCAGTGGTATAATGGCCGGTGAGATGAAGGATTGAATATAACATCGGGGACATATGGCCCGGGTCGAGGAAAAACCTGTCTCGGTTTATCCAGCATGGATTTGCAGGATCAAATTTCATGAATCTGCTGTAAAGAATGTGTATGAAATCGGCTCCACCCATCGCACCTCCCGGATGTCCCGATTTTGCCTTTTCAACCATAGCCATTGACAATATCCTGATATTGTCGGCCGCCCTGCCGGAAACGTTTTGTGTCATTGTCTGCTTTTTTTATGCTTTGTCGCAAAAATAGGAAACTTTTGCTGCATAACCATAAAGTGTAAATAATACATTTAAAAAAAGGTAACGGGTATGCTCCCATTCAGTCGCGAGCTCGCTT
>CAYUOS010000151.1:2428-6862 GCA_964446435.1 uncultured Rikenellaceae bacterium
CCCAGGGCAGCGGCAATTGGTCTTGCCGGGTGGGTGCCTGAAATGGTATAGGCCTGGAACTCACGTCTGACGGGATAGTAATTCCGCAAATCCTCAAATGCTTCGGGGTTTGACTTGAACCGGTTGCTCTCAGCCTCTATGTCATAGGTATTCTTTACCATTTGGTACAGGGCACCGGTAACATCGGGTTCCTTGTCAGACAATGATATTATTTTGTTCATGGGAACAGGAAGAAGGGACTCATCAGGGAGGGTAATGGGTATTGAGAAATGGTCTGAAAGGGCACTTAGAACCATTCTTGTGCCGTTCAGCTTGCCATCGGCTGAATAGCCTGCAATATGAGGGGTAGCCAGGTATGCCATTTCAATCAGCTCGGCATCTGCAGCCGGTTCTCCGCTCCATACATCGGCGATGTAACTCCGCAGGTGTCCTGACCAAAGCGCTTCCTTTACGGCTTCTTCATCGGTAATACCACCCCTCGATGTATTGATAAGGAACGAGTTTCTCTTCATCGCTCCTATGAAATCCTTTCCTGCCAGGTGGAAAGTTGCATCTCTGCCCCGCATGGTTAATGGCACATGAAGGGTAACGATATCTGACTCCTTCAGCAGATGTCCAAGCCTGGTGAACCCCAAACCAGGTTTCTCCCTGCGCTGTCGCGGAGGATCATTTATCAGAACCTTCATGCCCAACGCCTTAGCTGCAGCTGCCACCTTTGACCCGACATGACCCGCACCGACGACCCCGAGTGTGAGCGTTGCCGGTTCCAAACCATGCCTTACGCAGAGGTGAAGAAGTGCAGATACAATGTATTGCATAACCGACCCTGAATTGCATCCTGGCGCACTCTTCCATTCTATGCCTTTAAGGCGGCAGTACCTGACATCTAAATGGTCAAAGCCGATGGTGGCCGTTGCAATGAACGACACCCTGGTGCCTTCGAGCAGACTGCGGTTACAAATTGTGCGGGTTCTTATTATTAGAGCATCTGCCAGTTCAACATCCTTTCGTAGAATAGATTTTCCGGCCATGTATGAAACATCCGCCACACTGTCGGGTATTCCCCTTAAGAAGGGAATTGCTTCGTCGATGACAACAGTTAATCCTGGTCGTTTTTTCATGCAGGTAAATTCAGGAATAGCTCCATTGAGCAATATTACAATTTTTTGGCAAATCGAGGAAAGTTAACGAACCCGGTTAATAGTAATTATTCTGTTGTGCTTTCTGTTAATAAATTCACAGATCGCTGTGCATGACCAACCGCGTGGCTTTGAATCTGTCTCCTAATAATCAGACAATGAGAGGTGTAATGGGTAAACTTAGATTAAGTATAAATTATGGTTTATGACTTTTGTAATTTTTTAGTGTGGGGTATAATTCTAATTTTACGCGACCTTTAAACCAGTCTTCATTTTTATCTTATCGCAAGTAATTTCATTAACTATAATCAAAACATAATATTAATTAAATACCTAAAAACAAACCAAAATGTACCAGGTAGGAAATCTAGTAAAGGAGTTGAGCGCAAAGCATGGTCGTGACAGGGCGAGCCTGATGCCGATTCTTCAGGGTATAGTGCAGAAGCACAATTACCTTACCGACGAGGCGATGGTTGAAGTTGCAAAGGAACTCGACATTTCAGCAGCAGAGGTTTATGGAACAGCCTCTTTTTACACATTCCTTGATACTATGCCGAGAGGCAAGTATGTTATCAGGGTCTGTAAGACAATTTCATGTTCAATGAAGGGAAAGGGAGAGATAATCCACACCCTCGAAGACATATTGAAGATCAAGGTAGGGCAGACGACATCCGACAAGCAGTTCACGCTTCTCGAGACAAACTGCATCGGTTGGTGCCACAAGGCTCCTGCGATTCTGATCAACGATATGCCTTACACTGAACTGACCGAGGAGAAGGTTATAGAGATCATTAAGGACTATATGCATAAATAATAAATCCGGTCGAACAATGAAAAAAACAGGATTGAACAAGTTAGATCTTATCTTCGAAAAGATAGATATAGAGCAGGTGCTCAACAAGGCATTTATGATGTCCAATGACCAGATAATCAAGGAGGTTCTTGATTCTGGCCTTAAGGGCAGGGGTGGTGCCGGGTTCCCGACCGGAATGAAGTGGAGATTCACGGCTGCAGAGAAGGATCCCGAGAAATATATCGTATGTAATGCTGATGAGGGTGAACCCGGTACTTTCAAGGACAGGGAGATACTCGACCGTGCAGCATACAAGGTTTATGGTGGCATGGCGATTGCCGGAAAGGCAATCGGAGCGAAAAACGGTATTGTCTACCTTCGTGGTGAGTACACCTTTCTGCTTCCCAAGCTTCTGAAGGACCTCGATGATTTTCAGAAGATAATCAGGGCTATTGGCTATGATTTCACAATTGAGTTCAGAATGGGCAGCGGTGCCTATATCTGCGGTGAAGAGAGTGCCCTGTTTGAATCTATTGAGGGAAGAAGGGGTGAGCCGAGGAACAAGCCGCCTTACCCGACCGTTTCAGGTGTCTTTTCGAAGCCGACATCGATTAACAATGTTGAGACTCTTGTAACCGCACTTATGGTTATCAAGGACGGAGCCGAGACTTACAATCAGCTTGGAACCAAGGACTCAAGGGGATCAAAGGTGTTCTCAGTATCGGGTGATACCCCAATTCCCGGAATCTACGAGCTTGAACTCGGAATGACAGTACAGGAATTTGTAGATGAGTTTGGTGATGGTGATACCAAAGCCGTTCAGGTTGGAGGTGCATCTGGATTTTGTGTTCCCAGGAAGAAATTCGCTGAAACCATAATCGGTTTTGAGGGTGTTCCGACAGGAGGATCAATGAAGCTTTTCAACAGCTCTCGTTCAATGTACAATGTACTGCATAACTATCTCGATTTCTTCGTAGAGGAGTCATGTGGCCAGTGTACACCCTGCCGTGTTGGATGCCAGCAGCTTTATAAAGGTGTACAGCAGGTCAAGAAGGGCGAAGCCAAGTCTGCCTACCTCAATGAACTTGTTAAGCTTGCCGACACAATGAAGGTTGCTTCCAAGTGCGGTCTCGGCCAGTCAGTTGGAAATGCATTCAGGTCGATCGTCGAAAACTTCAGGGAGGAGATAATTTACTAATCTGAAAAAAGGAAAACAATGGTAACATTAAAGATAAACCACGAATCAGTGTCGGTTCCGGAAGGAACCACAGTACTTGATGCAGCGAAGAAACTCAATGTTCATATACCCACCCTGTGTAACCACGACGACCTATGCGTTGCAGGCAACTGCCGCGTTTGTGTGGTTGAGCAGACCGGGGCAAGAACACTGATCGCAGCATGCGCAATGCCGGTGTCAGAGGGTATGGAGATACAGACCAACTCAATGAAGGTACGTAATGCGCGCAAGCACATTGTTGAATTGCTTCTGTCGGAACACAGGGCCGACTGTACAAAGTGCTACAAGAACCAGAACTGCGAACTACAGACTCTTGCAAACGAATACTCATTCGGCGAACATCTCTTCCTTGATCTGGTTGAGGACCATCCGTACGAGATTGACCGTTCATCGCCTTCATTCCTGAAGGATGACAGCAAGTGTATCCGCTGCCAGCGTTGTGTGCGCACCTGTGCTGAACTTCAGCATGTATCTGCAATTGCAGTTGCAAACAAGGGCTCGCATCAGAAGATCTCTTCATTCCACGACAGGCCCATGAGCCACGTGGTTTGTACAAACTGCGGCCAGTGCGTAAACCGCTGTCCTACCGGTGCTCTTGTAGAGAAAACATATATCGATCATGTCTGGGATGCAATTTACGATCCTGACAAACATGTTGTGGTACAGACTGCTCCGGCAGTAAGGGTAGCCCTGGGTGAAGACCTTGGCTATGACCCGGGTGAAAGGGTTACCGGCAAGCTGGTATCAGCCCTTAAGCATCTTGGCTTCGATTCAGTACTTGATACAGACTTCACTGCCGACCTTACCATTATGGAAGAGGGCACCGAACTCCTGGTCAGGCTGAAGAAAGCCCTCGTTGACGGAGACAAGGCTATCAGCCTTCCGATGTTCACCTCCTGTAGTCCGGGCTGGATTAAGTTCATTGAGCACAGGTATCCTGAGTTCCTTCCGAACCTTTCAACCTGTAAATCTCCCCAGCAGATGTTCGGAGCCCTGGCTAAGACATTCTATGCTGAGAAGCGTAAGCTGAATCCTGCCAACGTGGTTTCAGTTTCAATAATGCCGTGTACTGCGAAGAAATTTGAGGCCGACAGACCTGAAATGCGCTCAAGCGGTTACAAGGATGTTGACTACGTACTTACAACACGCGAGCTTGCAGTGATGATCAAACAGGCAGGACTCGACTTCAGGTCACTGGAGCCTGCTAAGTATGATTCAATTATGGGCGATTCAACGGGTGCTGCCGTTATCTTCGGCGCAACCGG
>CAYUOS010000152.1:0-6850 GCA_964446435.1 uncultured Rikenellaceae bacterium
CGCCAGGCATGTATACTTCCCTGATGTTGGGATAATCTTTCAGGAGGTTGGTGCCTCTTTCGAGGTAATATGCAATTACCTCGGTTACCGGAAACCCTTCTCTGGCATAGTCTATTGCAGGCCTCAGTACAGTAGCCATGGGGAGCTTGCCGAATATCTCATGCATCTCGAACCATCCGTCGACACAACCGGGAACTGATACCGGGAGCGGCCCATATGATGGTATTCTCTCCATTCCCTGGTCCTTGAAATACTGCAGGGTAAGCGAGCGCGGAGATCTTCCGCTGGCATTCAACCCGTAGAGTTTGCCCCTTTCGCTGCTCCAGATTATGGCGAACAGATCTCCTCCTATACCACAGCCGGTGGGTTCCACTACACCCAGAACCGCATTGGCGGCAATGGCAGCATCAATTGCTGTGCCACCTCTCCTCAGTATGTCAATAGCTGCCTGAGTTGCCAGCGGATGACTTGTTGCAGCCATTCCGTTGGCTGCTATCACTTCCGATCGTGTCGCAAAGTCACGACCGGTAATTCTGTCCTGTCCCATAAGCCGGAAAAAGAGTAGTATGAATATTATCGTTAAGAAGTATCTCATCACTTTCAATTTATTGTCTCTATAGTGCAAAAATATGAATTATAACGGCAAGGCTCTTTACCTGATTGTACGTTTTTGGTAACTTTGAGAAATTAATCCCCAAAATACCGAAGTAATGAAAAATATAACGAACCTTTTATTTCTCATGTTTATGACCTCAGTTCTGACTTTATCATGCAGGCAAAGTAAGCCCGCTGCGACCGCTGAAACAGATTTCACCTATGAAATCGACAGGTTTGAGGATATCAGGGTCCTCCGATACAGGGTCCCGGGTTTTGAGCAGCTTACCCTAAAACAGAAACAGTTTATCTATTACCTCAGCGAAGCTGCACTTTGTGGCAGGGATATACTGTGGGATCAGTATTTCAGATATAATCTATTGGTACGCAGGACGATTGAGGCGATAATACTTACCTATGACGGAGAGAGGGAGATAAATGATTTCGATGCATTCACCACCTACGCCAAGAGAGTATTTTTTGCCAACGGAATTCATCACCACTACTCGAACGAGAAATTCAAACCCGGCTTTTCGATAGAATATTTTGAAGAGCTGGTGATAAATTCAGACCCCGATGAGTTGCCTCTTAATGATGGTCTTGATCAAAAGAAGCTTATTGCAATGCTGGTTCCGGTAATGTTTGATGAGAACCTTTATGCTAATCGAGCTGTACAGCGGGCTGGTGCTGATATGGTTTCAGAGTCGGCAATAAACTTCTACGAGGGAGTTACTCAGTCAGAGGTTGAGTCGTATTATGCCGCGATAGTTGACACTGATGATCAGCGTCCGGTTTCATACGGCCTGAATACAAAGGTGGTAAAGGAGGGCGACCTTGTCAGGGAGGTTGTATGGAGGTCAGGCAGTATGTACGGCGCCGCGATTGACAAAATAACAGGCTGGCTTGAAAAGGCAATGGAGTACGCCGAGAATGATACTCAGAAAAGTGAGTTGTCGGTGCTGATAGACTATTACCGGACAGGAAACCTTAAGACCTGGGATGACTACAATGTAATATGGGCCGGAAACACTGATCCGGTAATAGATTATATCAACGGTTTTATAGAGACCTATGCTGACCCGATGGGTATGAAGGCTACCTGGGAGGCTATTGTGAATTACCGTGATTTGGAGGCAACGAAGCGAACCGCCATTATCAGCGCCAATGCCCAGTGGTTTGAAGACAATTCGCCAATTAATCCCGCCTACAAGAAGGAAGAGGTGACAGGCGTTTCGGCAAGTGTAATCAATATAGCCATGCTGGGCGGGGATTGCTATCCGGCCTCACCGATTGGGATCAACCTGCCCAATGCCGATTGGATACGCAGGGAAGTGGGATCAAAGTCGGTAACGCTGGCAAATATTTCCGAGGCACATGACAAGGCCTCACAGGGTAGTGGTTTCCTTGAGGAGTTTGCTGAAAACAGTGATGAGATATACAGGGCCAGAACATTTGGGACCCTTGCCGGAGCGCTCCATACAGACATGCATGAATGCCTCGGTCACGGCAGCGGCAAGCTGGCCCCGGGAACCGATCCGAATGCACTTAAGAATTATGCCTCTCCCCTTGAGGAGATGAGGGCCGATCTTTTCGCATTGTACTATATGATGGATCAGAAGATTTTCGAACTGGGACTGCTTCCCGAGGAGGATGCGGCAAAGGCAGCTTATGACAGCTACCTTAGAAACGGATTGCTCACCCAGCTGGTAAGAATCAGGCCCGGCAGGCAGATAGAGCAGGCACATATGCGCTGCCGCGCTGCAGTATCACGATGGGTCTATGAAAAGGGTACACCGGAGAATGTGGTTGAGATGATAGAGCGTGAAGGCAAGATATATGTAAGAATAAATGATTACAGGAAACTAAGGCGTTTGTTCGGCGAGTTGCTGACCGAGGTGCAGCGCATCAAGTCAGAGGGAGACTTCGATGCAGGAATGAACCTTATTGAGAATTACGGAATACAGGTCGACCCAGTGTTGCATGCAGGCATACTCGAGCGTTATGAAAAGCTTAATCTCGCGCCTTACACAGGATTTGTAAATCCGATACTTACCCCGGTTCTTGATTCACGCGGCCGTATAAAGGATATAGTCGTGGACTACGTTGATGACTTCCTTGGCCAGATGATCTACTACGGCCGGAACTACTCCTTCCTGCCAGACCGGAATTGATGGGAATGTGGAAATGTGACGGCAGATTGGCAATAGGCAATAGGCAATCAGCAAATCAGCAAATAAGTAAATCAGATAATTAGCAATGTCATCATGGGATGACAATGGTGATTTCGAATACGTTTTCGACAAAGAATAGCGATAAGAATGATACCAGGCCGGCTATGACAGGTGTGGCGATCCATCCGAGGGCTATTCCGCCGAGCATCTTGTAGTTCATGTTGCGTGCGCCTTTGTAAAGGCCGATTCCCAGTATTGAACCGATTACCACCTGTGAGCTGGAGACAGGCACGAGCGGAATGGAGGGTAATCCGATAGTGCCAAGAAGATTTGACAATGCAACCGAAGAGAAGAGGAAAAGAACAAGTGACTGTGAAAGTACCACAACCAGTGCGGCCTCGGAGCTTAGTTCAAAAATTCCTGAACCGACGGTCTCCATTACTCTCTTTGAATATGTAATGATGCCCAGGGCGATTGCTATCCCTCCGAGGAAGAAAAGTTGTTGTCCTGAACCAACTGTGATGAATCCCAGGTTAATTCCCGGAAGTTCAACAGCCGGTACAAAGACACCCATTACGTTGGCAATATTGTTGGAGCCAAGGCTGAAAGCCCCGAAAGCCCCTGCAATTATTAGTCCGTTGCGGATATACGATTCAAACCTTATCATGTGGATACCTGCTTTCCTTTTGTACCATTTAAGAAGTATGTATAGAAATACCGCAAATGTTCCTCCAAGTATAGGCCCTGAAATCCATGTAGTTACTATCTGTGTAAGAGTCTTGGCATCTGTTGCATTACCGGTATAAATGTTCCAGCCTATGATAGCCCCGACAATTGCCTGTGTGGTTGAAACCGGAAGCGATGACTTAGTCATTGAATAGACTGTAATGGCAGCAGCAAGGGCTACAGTAAATGAGCCTCCTATTGCGTTAACGGCCCCAAGCTTGCCCAGGGTGTCGGATGTTCCCGATCCCTGCAAAACTGCCCCGAGAACAACAAATACCGAAGCTATTATGGCTGCCTTGCGGAATGTTATCATTCTCGATCCTACTGCCGACCCAAAAATGTTGGCGGCATCGTTGGCACCGAGTGACCATCCGAGGAAGAGTCCGCTGGTTACAAAAAGCAGGGTCATGGTTCAGGGGTTCAGGGGTTCTGGGTTCTGGGTTCTGGGGTTCTGGGTTCTGGGGTTCTGGAGTTCTGGTTTACTCCCTTCGGTCGTGAGCTCGCTGCGCTCGAATCAGATTGAGTGTTATTTCATATCCGTTTACCGTTGGCCGTTTACCGTATACCGTATACCGTTGTTTACATTATCACTTTTATTGCCATTCCGTTGAGCAGGTCGGCAACCGCCTGAGCGCGGTCTGAAATGCTCTCTATGTGGTGCAGTATATAACGCAGATGTGCCTTTCTCTGTAGTTCCAGTTCGGGCATCTGCTGGAAGATCCTGGTCTTGATCTCGATAGAGAGCCTGTCGGTTTCATTCTCAAAGAAATAGACCTTGAGAAGCTTGTCCCTTACCATATATGGGGTCGTGAAATAGGTTCTTATCGCAGGGATTAATTCATCGCCGGCACTTACTGAAGCATCTGTAAGCCTGAGAACGTCATCCTTCAGGCTGTCGGGGATATCAGGAATCTCGACAACGAATTCTGTAAGAGAATGCTTGGTTGTGTCAAGAATCTCATCGGTGCTATCGAGGAGCCTGAATACTTCCACCCTCTCTTTGGGTAGAATTGAATGGATGATCATGTCGTTCTCGATCTCCCGCTGAAGTCTGTCTGCACTCTCCTCAAGAGCCTCAATCTTCCTGAGATGCCTGTTCAGCGAGTCCATATCACCATGAAGATAGCTTTTTATACCCTCCCTGAAGACCAGCAAGCCGACTTCGACATTATCAAGGAATTCATCGAACTTGTTGATCAGCATCCCGCTGGTGCGCTTAAATATAGCCATAGGCTTTAAAATCTTGATTTCTACTACAAATTTAAATTTATTTCATTCATCTCCTAATCTGTTGACACGGGGAACGGTATCCGGTATCCGGTATCCGGGAAACGGGGAACGGTAGCTGGTAGCCGGGAATCGGAACCGAGGCGAAGGTAAAATCAGAAATCGATAATTTTCTCAACCCTGTTTCTTTCGAGGTAGCCCCTTATGATCATCTGTACATCCCTGTTATCAGCAGCGGGGGTGATGCAGTCGTGAACCGGACCAAGCCCGAATCCGACATCATTAATGCTGAACCAGCCGTACCCGATGTATTTTCCGTTGACAATCTTAATGGCGGAGCGTTCTTCACTGTTCCTTCCGGTGTCAATTATCAGGAAGTTACGCTGTCCTAAGCTGAATTCATCAAGTACCTTCGCTGCCCTTGCATTATACTCTTCAGTACCCTCCGTTCCGTTGCAGGCTCCATGGCAAATGCCAACCTGGTAATGGAAACAGCTGCCTTCAGTGTCATAAAGCCCGCACATTTTCTGGCATAGTCTATATCTCTCAATCAGCATCTGCATCGCCGCACGTGCCTTTGGTCTGGATGTATAGGAGGCGAGTGGAATCTCATCACAATTGATGTTGTCTGTCCTGAAGGTGATGTAACCATCATCACTGACGCCTTTGAACAGACCCCAGACAGACCCTGTCCTTCTCTGTGCCCTGTTGTAAATTGGCTTGTTGCGTTTTATCTCTTCTGATTCCTTCAACAGTGCTACCAGCTCGCTGCCGGTGCATTCCCAGTCAATTGAGGCAATGCGGTCGCGCATCTCCATGCTTCTTCTGGTGGCATTATTCGAGAGATGAGTCGAGACCCTCTCTGCTATGTTGCGGCTTTTACCGATGTAGATCAGCTCGTTTCTGTCATCATAGAAGTAGTACACGCCTGGTTCTTCCGGTATCTCCTCAAGCCTTGAAAGGTCAAGAGCCGGGTTCAGCTTTATATCTCTTGTACTTTTGAAGAGCGATGCCCCGGGACCATTTATCTCGGTGTCTTTCTTCAACAGTAACTCAAATAGCTTCACCGTTGCCAGTGCGTCACCCGCTGCCCTGTGCCTGCCTTCGATCGTTATTCCAAGTTCACGGCATATATTGCCAAGGCTGTACGATGGGTATCCAGGTATCAGTTTACGGCTGGCCGAAACGGTGTCAATCAGGTTTCGCTTGTAGTTAAATCCCAGCGATTTGAACTCCTGTTTCAGGAATGAGTAATCGAAACGTGCGTTGTGTGCTACGATGGCTTTACCTTCGGTAATCTCGACAATCTGTCTTGCTACCTCGTAGAATTTCGGTGCATCCTCAACCATCTCATTTGTTATGCCGGTCATGCTGGTGATGAAATGCGGGATGTTTCTTTCAGGATTCACAAGGGTGACAAATTCATCTACCATCCTGGTTCCGTCGTGGATATAGATGGCAATCTCGGTTATCTTTTCCCTGAGCGGGCTTCCCCCTGTTGTCTCGATGTCGAGTATTGCGTACAAAACTGCCGTTGCTGAAACTTCAACCGCAAAATTAATCAGAATTCCTTAAGTGCCGGAATCTTACTAATTTTGAGTAATAATACATTGATATATGAGCGAGTGTTACGGCAGTTTTTTCATAAGGAATGGAGAGCTTACACCAAGCGTCCTCTTTGACAATTCAGATGTCTACGAGGGTGAGTCGGTTTATGAAGTATTGCGGATGATGGGTTCGGGACCCCTCTTCTACGATGACCATATGGCGAGGATGGCCTCCAGCGTCGGGTATCACGGACATAAGATGCTGGCCTCGCCGCAGGAGATGGTCTCACAAATTGTCACCCTGAGGAAAAATGCCGGAGTAAAGGAGGCCAACCTCAAAATTGTGTTTAATTATCGTGAGAGTCAGAATACCAGCCTCATTTACTTCATCGAACCACTATATCCTACCCAGCAGCAATATCGCGAAGGGGTAAAGACCATCATCTACCATGCAGAAAGGGAAAACCCTGAGGCCAAGGTGATAAATCACCGTTTAAGGTCTTCGATTTACCACAGACTGATACTCTCAAATGCCTATGAAGCTCTTCTTGTCGATAATGAGGGTTTTATTACTGAGGGTAGCCG
>CAYUOS010000153.1:0-6844 GCA_964446435.1 uncultured Rikenellaceae bacterium
ACCACCTTGCCGACTTTCCTGCCCGTGGCATCATAATAAAACCTTATGGTGCCTCCGGTTGTAGTTATTAGCTCGGGTAAATTTAAGAAATTGTATGTAATTGACGATATACCTTTGTTTAAATCTTTTATCAGATTTCCGTTTGAATCGTATTCGTAATCACTACCCTGGTTGGTTCCATCGGCAAAACCTGCTGCAACCTGTGAACCATCGGTAACCTTCATTAGCCTGTTACTATAGAGTAAGGACTGACCGTAATCATATATAAGACTATCGATCAGTGAACCCATGTTTCCGGTACGCTTCATGCCAAGGATATTGCCGTTCAGGTCGTACGTGTAGTCATACTCCCTCAGCTTCTGTGATGCCGTAAGAACTCCCTGTGACTGCTGACCGTAATAGCTGCCGGTAATGCGGCCAGTGGCATCGTAGGTATAGCTGTAAGCTCTAAGCAATGTATCAGCCGGATTGGCACCTACGCGACCGTTCCATATCACCCCTGCCACATTGCCATTGTACTGTGCCATGGCTGAATCGAGCGCACTTAGCGAGCTGACATCATTATAGAAAAGGCTCATGGCAAACAGGTCGGAACCGAGGTTGCCGGGATCGTTTATCCCGGTCAGCCAGCCACGTATGTTAAACCTGTAATCGATCTCCTGCATAAATCCTGTCTGGGTATGATGCAAGCCTTTGGTCTCGACCTGCCCAAGCTCGTTATAACCAAGCACCGATAATACAACAGGATCGCCTGAGCGGCCATCGACCTTATGACGAACAGTGTCGACCCGCCCGGCATGATCGTACGAAAAGTACATGTCGGTCATATTGGTCTCTGTCCCGAACACCTGCCTCTGCCGTTGCTGCAGTACCCTGCCCGGAAAATCAAACTTCACCGAGGCTATCTCGTAACTGTCCTGCGATGGATTGCCGTCATGCAGATCCCTGAGAGTCTGAATTACACGATAGTAATCGTCATAGTAGTATGTTGTGGTAACAAAACTGCCCGACCCGAGTATCCTTGCCCGTGAACCGGTTACCAGGGTTCCGGTGTTAGCATTGTATGAACCTGTCCCGGCAACAAAGTCACCGTCTGATATATCCCAGGTAGTATTAAATGACCTTGCCCCGGGAAAACCATAACTGTCATAATATGAGGCCGAGAGGTACTCTACGGTGCCATCGGCTGTTGAAGGGAACGAAGTATTAGTATATCCGTGATGTGTTGTATCCTGTCCGTTACGCGTTACCCATAAATCGCCAGGGGTCTGTCCGCTGTAGAAATCATCAACCTCTTCCTGCATAGCAGCCAAAGATGATAATGTACTATGAGTAAGTATCCCCGAAAGTACCGGACGGTTCTGATTATCATATTTGGTAAACATCCATTTTTTGGCATCCTGGTCACGCAGGTTGCCGTCCTGTGAAAGCACTAACCTGTCACGCCTGTCATAAACCATATATACAGGCGAGGCGCCGGGAATCTGCTTCTCTGTCATCCGGTCGCGGGTATCATACTTATAGTAATAACACAGGTTCTTTATAAGTGAACTATCAGGGGTAAAAACCGTCACTGACCCAAGTCTTGAAACTGCCTCGGGTGTAAAGACATACCTCAGGCGGCCCCTGATATCGTAAACATAATAGGTGTCGAGGGTATCAACTCCTGATGAGCCCTCAACCCAGGTACGCGAGAGGATAAGCTTCTGCCTGTGGTCGTAGAACTCAACCCTTGAATGCAACAGGGAGCTGCTGGTGGCATCGTGGTTTGAATCTGTTATTGTTATCTTACCCAGCGACCCTTCAGGATAGAAACCATCCCTGTTGACTTCATCGCCATCTGTTACAAACCTTATAACCTCGTCAGCTATATTGGAATAGTAATCATATCTGACCCCCTTTTCCTGATTCTGCGTCTGCCATGCTGAACCCGGGGAAAACTGTGAGGTTATTCTTCCCAGAGGAGACTCCTCATAGGTTGTAACAGACTTTGCATACGATCCTTCACCCGAATAGAGGGTGTTATAAAACCCCGCCTGCGTGGTTACGGCATCGGAAACCATAGCCCCGTTATTTGACTGAACAGTGAATGGCAGGTATCTGACTGCTTCGCGCCCACGGTAATCGTAAGCGTGGTGCTGAACGATGTCCTTCCCCGAGGGAGAGGCTCCTACCATTATTGTCTGGGCGGGCCTGCCAACACCGTCGAAATACTGTACCTGGTGCCTGAGATCGCCCGGTGATAAGACTCCGCAAGCTGAATCGACATGAATCATCTTTAATGGTTCTGAAACCATAACATAAGCAACCGTGTCAGATAACTCAAGGCTGTCGGAATAGAGAGTCAGTGCGGCAGACTGCGAAGTAAGGCTTCCGCAGGTACTTGTAACAACAACCCTGTAACTACCCTGATGACCTGATTCCGTGGCATTGATGGTATAGGTTGAAGATGTGGCCCCCGGTATATCAACCTGATCTTTCTGCCACCGGTATGTCAGCCCGGTTCCTGCAGCAACTACCGAAAACTGTGCCTGATTGCCGGGCAAAACAGTCTTGCCCTGGGGTTGGGTTGTTATGCTTACCACCTCGTTAACCGTGAGTGTGGCACTCTGTGATGTTACATTGTTGCAGGTGCCGGTAACCACAACCCTGTAACTGCCGGCATCGGCAGAGGTGAGGTTCTGGATAGTGTATTGTGAAGATGTAGCACCTGCTATGTTAGCCTCGTCCTTTTGCCACTGATAAGTTACGCCTGCGGGTGTTGCGCTAACGCTAAAGGTTACATTGCTTCCAGGGCATTTTTGTTGTGAGACCGGATTCTGAGATATTGAAACACTCCCCGATACGGAAACCTCAAGATATGATTCCGTTTCGCTGCTACCGCAGTCATTATAGGCCCATACCTGGATATACTCAGTGCCTGATCCCCCGACCGTAACATTAATAGCTGTATCACCTGTTACCGAATTAACAGTCCATCCGTAAGGGACAACCCAATCGTAGCCTGTAGCATCAGGCACTGAAGAGATTGAATAGTTATAAGATAAACCTGAACATACCGCAGTGCTTCCGCTGATTGCCCCCGGTGTTGCTGCCGGTTCGCACGCCCCCTCCTGATAAATATAGAGAACGTCTGATGGGGTGAGATAAAGGTATGCTTCCCTGGGTTCAGTGCTTGTGTTTTCATCGCACCAGACCTGGTACAGGTCATTGCTGAAATCATCGGGTATATAATTCAGACCAACCCATTCATATTCGAATTCCGTTGGAACACAGCTCTGAGCCATCTCGGCGGTTATAACCACGTAACCATTTTCGCAAAAGTTACAGCCGTTTGAATCAAAGTAAAACTCCGACTCCGAAACATAATCGATTACATAGTTCTCGCATTCGGGCCCATAATGGTAAACCATTCCTGCAAGCATGGTGAAAAAGCAGATTATTACCAGCTTATGTATAATTCCGTTAGTTCTCATTGCGCTTGTGATTTAATTACCTTCCGGTGTTGTATTGTATGGTTCTCTGTATATTACCCCGGTTATCGAGAATCCTGAATAACCGACCATGGCTGTCGTACTCATAGAAAACCGTTGTGCCGTTGGTGTCGGTCTCAGAGGTTTTCCCCAGGTAGGGCTTCCATGTGTAGGTGGTAATTCTGCTACCCGGAGGGTAAATTCTTAGGTCGTCAATATGACCTGAGGTCTTGTTGGTTGACGCGTACTGGCTCTGCTGAAGCTGTATGTTTTCAGTTATCAGCTCCCATGGCGAGGAAGAGGATGCCCGCCAGTAGTATGTCATGATATAATTACCCGGACGCAGCTCTGCCGGACACTGATATGAACCGTTAAGTACCAGATAGTATTCACCTGTACGACTCAGTGAAGCGTCTCTTGTTGCAGTTGCCCCGCGCTCAAAGCCGGTATAGAACACCTGGCCGGTATCGGCTCCGGTAATCTCAGCAATCGGATAGCGGTTGCCGTATCCCCAGAGGGTTACAATATCACCTTTGACCGTGCTTGTTTTTACAGGATTACCTTCCGTGTCGTAATCAATTCTAAACTCCTGGGAAAAACCCCTCTGAAGCAGGCTGTCCCTGTTCCATGAAATGGCATCGTTGGTACCTGTATATCTGTACTCATATTCGGGCTGGCCTGTCTCTGTAAAACTGAAGGTCTTTGCCTCCGTCAGTTGGCCGTTAACAAAACTCCTTGAATCAAGGGCTCTGGCCAGTATATTACTATTCAAAAGGGCAGACGCAACACCTACCGTATCGGAGTATTCGAAAGGATAGCGAAGCTGCTTCAACTCTACCATGTGCGGCTGGGCCTGCAAATGAGCGTAATGACTGTTTGTAATTGATGAAACAAGGGGCAGTGTCTCGGAATAATCATATTCAATATGTATTTTTGATATTATAGAATCCCCTGAAAAATTATGATACGAGTAATTTCTCATTGAAAGTTCGTTAAGTAGTCTGGCTTTCAAATAATAAGGTATTATCTGCATCGCATAATACATCTTCGGGTATCCAAGGTCAGGGTTTGATGAAATCTGAGTGGTGCCACACTCCCAATAATCACCATTGAAGATATATGAAGCCCCATGTCTTAACCCATAAAGTATTGTATCCGTGTATGTCAGGTAAGAATAATCCTCTTGCGTCACTTTTTTTCCGTCACTATCCCACGAGGTCCTTGATGTTAGTTCAGGCTTGTTTGATCTGAGCGAATTTGATGTTGTGTAATTTTCCATCGTACGGTGCCTGGTATCGCCAGTTTCAGGATCGATAACCAGCCTGCTTACTGTCTCGTAACAGAATCCGCCAGGCAAACCATTAAGCATCCTTGGTACGGGTGAGGAGGTATTGGTAATGTCGGATACATAAGGCGCCGGAGTTCCCCCATCGTGAGAATGATATAGGAAGCTAACACCATTTGGGTTATACAGCACCGGATCAGTAAGGATATAATAACCGTTCAAACCGGCATACTGATACCTCTGTTCATGAATTGTTGCGCCTTCAGAGTTTTTTGCTTTTATTGAACTAACCCTCAGTCCCGGCGCCTGTCTGATGTTACCGGCGCTTATGGTGTCTGTGTTGGGTCCGTAAGTCATCTCAAGTCTGCCCCCGGCAGGGTATATTATCTTTTCAAGGACTCCCGTTTTTATCCTGTCCGGATCTATATTCCTGTCTGCCGCCTCGTATTGAAATTCAGAGGGCAGATCACTCTGTTGATATGGAAGAGAAAGAACGGGCAGCATGTGTTGAACCTGATTGCTGTTATGGTAACCATAATGATCCTGTCCGTAATGGCCGGCAGCCTTAAGCGAATCCGCTCCATACTGAAACACATATGTTGCCGGTTCACACCCGGTCGATGGTCCGCTGATATTAATGGAATCCAGTCTGAGCCTGGGGTCTCCCGGGTATGTTCCATGGCCGAAGGTGTAGTATGCGATCCGCTCATCAGTGTACCTGTCAAGGATCTCAATACTTGTCAGTTTGCTTTTAAAGGTTGAAAGAAGCTCATCATAATCATACTCAAAGACAATTATTAAATCGGTAGAGGTAATCGTGTCCACCAGTAGAATATTGAAATACTCTTCCGTTAAAATTCTCCAGTACTCTTCACGTATTTCTTCCCCTTTAGGATAAGAGGAATAAGAGGTAGCAACAAGGTATTCTTCGGCTGTATATGAATATTGTGAATATGAATATTCGATTGTATCTCCGGCTGCGGTAATTATAACCGACGGCCCCCAGGAAGTTACCCTCTCCCCGTCATTTGTTGTGTTTCTGGGTGCAAGGAACTCCAGGCCATCGCCAGAAAAATTATTGAATGAAACTCTGCTCGTTGTTGTTGAAGTCATTTCTGTGGCCCTGAAAATGATAGTATTCCCCAGTGCATCTGTTACTGAAAAACCGGGACAGTAACCAAAGTCTGGGTCATATTCATTCCAATCAACCTGGATGGAAGAGGTAACCGGATTAGTATAGTGAATCTTTCCGGAGTTATCGAACAGGAACGTACCTGATTCCCCAGGCAGTGAAAATGAGAAAATATCCGGACCAAAATCCCAATTCCCTTCAAAGTAATTCTTTAAAGAATCAAGCCTGCACGATATTGACAACGGATCAAGCGAAAACCAGTCATGACCCGGATCTGCCTCGCCCGATTCGTCAGCCAGCCCATTGACAACTCTGGTTATTGTTGGCCCGGTATTTATTGTCCATCCAAGCCCAACCTCACCCGAAATATCATTTACCCTAATACCCGTTGTGACGTAGTTCAGATATATCGGAATAGTGATACCTCTCGCCTTTATATCCCATAATGGTATGGTAATGTTCGCTGCACCGGTCGGTCCAACTTCAGGAAGAACTACCTGATTATCAGGCATAGAATGACGCACCGGCCAGGTTAAGCTTTTCTGAGCCGACATAGCCAGGCTCAGAATGATAATAATTGAAACTGTTGTTGCAAGCCTCCTAATCAAATTACCCATGTCGCGTTTGTTTTTATTTCCGCCTAATAATGTCAGATTTGGGCCATTTATAGAGGAGAATTTATAAATAAATTTCCGGCACGGCCTCATGTGCCTCATATACTGATATATACAAGATCGGGTTTTTACGCATAGTAACCCTTGTCTTAACCAGCCGGCGGGAAAATTCCCTCACTAAGCTTTATTCATAAGATGAAAGAAATTGTCAGCCTACATACGGACTACAAAGCGGGGATTGTGGTAAGTAGTCAAGCCTTAAGTGCGGTCTATATTGTTGATATATAACAATATATGTTGAAAACATAATTTGTCAATTTGCAAGGTTTTGGGTAAATTC
>CAYUOS010000154.1:0-6763 GCA_964446435.1 uncultured Rikenellaceae bacterium
CTATTCGCAATTTCATCAGCCGGATAGGATACACAAAGGTGGAGGCTACCAATGATGTAGGACTACTTGAGTATGCCGTACGTGAAGACCTTAACAAACACACACCCAGGGTTTTTGCTGTACTCAATCCTCTGAAGGTAATTATCACAAACTATCCTGAAAACAGCTTCGAGGAGGTTGACCTTATTAACAACCCGGAGGATGAATCTATGGGCAGCCGAAAAGTGCCCTTCGAGAGGGAACTTTTCATTGAGAAGGAGGACTTCATGGAAGTACCCCCTCCCAAATATTTCAGGCTTGCACCCGGGATGGAGGTAAGGCTGAAGGGGGCTTATATAATCAAGTGTCATGACTTCAGAAAGGATCCGGAAACGGGAGAGGTAACCGAGGTGCACTGCACCTACGATCCTGAAACCCGCAGTGGCGGTCCGCAGGCCAACCGCAAGGTAAAGGGCACCCTTCACTGGGTAGCCGGCCCGCATGCCATTGATGCCGAAATCAGGATGTACGACCGTCTCTTCTGCCATGAAGACCCGACAGGGGTGAAAGACCGTGACTTCAGGGATTTTCTGAATCCCGATTCACTGAAGACCATCACCGGAAAGCTCGAGCCATCGCTGGCAGATGCCAAACCGGGTGACAGGTTCCAGTTCCAGAGACTGGGATACTTCTGTGTCGACCCTGACAGCAAGCCCGGAAAGCTGGTCTTCAACCAGACGGTTTCGCTCAGGGACAGCTGGGGGAAATAGCGGCCTGGCGGCCGCTGCGCAGGGCGCGGGGCACGGAGCACGGAGCGGAGGGCGCGGGGCGGAGAGCGGAGGGCGCGGGGCGGAGAGCGCAGGGCGCAGGGCGCAGGGCACAAATCAAATTATACTCAGAACGAATACTTCAACTCAAAGGTCATCATCCTTCCGGGGGCAATCATATTCCGTGAATCGATAAAATCACTGTCAAGAAGATTATGAATCAGAAGCGATGCTGACAAACCTTTATACACCGGTCTCCACATATACAGATCGAAGTAACCGAATGACTCCAGCCTGCTCTCATCACTGTTAACATCATCAAGATACTGGCTGCCCTTGAAGGCATATGATAACGACGCATTTACAATCTTGTTTCGGAAAGCCAGGGACGAACTGAAAATATCTCTTGGCTGATAAGTAATCCTCTTTCCTGTAAGATCAATATCCTTCTCCTCATCCAGTACAGCGAATCCTCCAATCTCACTCTCAACGTAGCTGTAGGCAACCCTCCAGGTCAGGTTCTCAATAATTTTCACCGACATGGCAGCTTCAACTCCCATTATGTCAACAGACATAATGTTGCCCTTTATTCTTATCGGTCTCAGCCTGTTGTTCAATATAAGCGAGTCTCCTGTTGCAATATAGGCATGATAATCCTTTCCCTTGGAGTAGAAAAGGGTGGGGGAAAAGGTGACTCTCTTACCTATGAAAAAGTCGGCACCGGCCTCAATATTATCAAGGTACTCAGGCTTAAGGTCAGGATTGGCAAGTTTCATTCCTCCCGATATCCTTCCCGTTCTGCACATATCATCGAGTACCGGAGCCCTGAAACCTCTGCTGTAGCCTGCAAACACCCTTAAGATACCGGGTTTGCTGTATTGCATTGATATTCTTGGACTGAAAGCATTGAAGGTGGCATCATCCAGTTCTCCGGTATAATCCTGAAGAAACCTGGTTTCATTTGTCGGGTCCTCAATCAGGAAAGCACCGTCATAAAATTTGCTGAAGTCATACCTTATTCCGGCAAGAAGGCTGAATCCTGTTTCGCCGAACTTCAACTCATCCTGAATGTAAACACCCATCTGGTTCATCTTGCCCAGATTGAAAACCTTATCTGTCAAAGTAAGATATATATCAGCACCGTCAACACCACCATGGCGAAGATCAATACCTGATGTAATGACGTGATTGCCTGTCAGGTGAGTTACCCCGGCAAACAAACCATAGTCACTCCTGAACGATTCAACATCATACCTGGTGATTACATTGTTTCTCAGGCTTTCACGGATATTGGTATATGTCTCCCTCTGTCCATAGGCAGTGGCCCTAAGCTGTGTACTCACACCTGCAAGGCCCCTGTACTGTATCCTGCCGCTCAGGTTTGCATAGTTGTTGCTCGCGCCCTCCTTTGCCGCCACTTCATAATTCGTGAAGCCATAACCGGTGTAGTTGGTGCCTGTCCCCCTCCTGCCTGAATAGTAATCGGCAGAAACGTCGACAGAATTCCTGGGGTCGATAAAATACCCAACCCTGCCTCCAAACTGATACTCATCGAGAAAAGCCGGGATGGTATATTCATCTATCTCATCGGCCAGAGCTGTTATATAGCCATCGCTGAACCGGTACCTTCCGTTCACTCCCCAGAACAGGTTGCCCGGGCGACCCGACAAGCTCAATCGCGATCTGTAGGTTCCGAAAGTGCCTGCAGACTGGCTTATCTCACCTTCCAGTGTGTCGGTCGGGATAGCGGTTATCAGGTTAATCACTCCACCCATTGCATTTCCTCCGTATACTGAGGAACCAGGGCCCTTCATAACCTCAATGCGTGATACCTCATCAGGATCAACAGCGTTCCAGTTAACGCTTCCCCCGTCGCTCTTGTTGACAGGAACACCGTCAACCATTACAAGAGTACGGCCAGCTTCATTACCCATACCCCTGAGTGACACTGTCGATGAACTGAGAAACGAGGAAGACCTCCCTACTGAAATTCCGGGTATCATACGCAGGTAATCATCAACCGAAACAGCACCTGTTGCCTCAACTGCATCCCTGCCATACACATCGACCCTCATGGGAAGGTCAACCACGGCACGGTCGCTGCGTGAGCCTGTAACAACGACTGAGCCGGCATAGGTCATATCGGGCAGCAGTGAAATGCTAAGATTTTCACCAGATCTTACTCCGGCAACTTCATATATCTCGTAGCCGACAAATCTTACAACTATGGTAACAGCACCGGTACCTCGCGGAATAATGGAAAAGTTACCGCTATTGTCAGTTATGGCAGCTGTATTGGTCTCCTTGATCAAAACGGTGGCAGCGAAAAGCGGCTGACCTGATTCGGAATCAATAACGCGGCCGCTTATAGCCTGTTGAGAATAAACCATGCTGCATGCAAGAGCAACCGTAAGAATTAGTAGAGAGATTCGTTTCATGGCAGGTATTTGTTTTGTTTTTATCGTTATGTAATACATTGCATTTCGCAGTTTAAAAAAAAGAGAACCGTTGCTCTCTGTCGTTATGCAAACATACACATATCGATAATGCATAAAAAATGATCTTTATCACCCTGCGGCTTCGTCAGCTTAACGGGTTTCGTTTCAGAAACAGGCTCTCAGGCTCATCTCTTTCTCCTTCATCTGGTCATCACAGATAATTTTATTCTGCATTATGATAAAAACCGGTTTCTCCATTCGAAAAACTTTGCATATTTGCGACATGCAATTATTTACATTTCGAAAAAGCTGATTATAATGACCCGAAAAAGCCTGATTATTGTTATCGTTGCCGTTGCAGCCGGTTTAATCAACAGCTGTAAGTTTCTGCCTGATTCATGGGTAGATGCCATAACAGGAGCAACTCTTGATTTCGCACAGGATGGAAACAGCCTCTATCATCAGACAGAAGAGGTGTCACTTATGCCGGGTGAACTGTCTGTTGCAGGTGAAATCAAAAACGCCGGGGAAATCAACCTGAAGAAATATTATAAACGAGAGGTTGTGCTGAAAGAGTCGCTTTTCGATATTGACTCGGGGATTATGTTTACCGGTGCATACCGGTACAAGGGGTATTCACTCTTTGACCTGCTTCATGAATATAACCTTGAAAAGAAAAACACCGCACTTTTCAGGCCACAGATAGATGCCTACGTTACTGTAGAGAACAGTAAGGGCGAGAGTGTGGTATTCAGCTGGTCTGAAATTTTCCATACGACCAGTCCGCACCAGATATTGATTGCCACAGAAATGGCACCCATAGTGCCTTACAAAATAGAGGTCGATTACCCGATTGCTGAGAAATGGAGGCTTGTATCTGCAGGAGATCTCTTTGCTTTCCGTAAGCTGGAAGATCCGGTTAAGATAACCGTTCATTCATTTGACAGGAAGGAATACCCCATCAATAGGGAGCTTGACCCTCTTTACAGTCCTGACATAAAGGTAATCCTTGAAGAGAAGGAACTGTATACAATAACCCCGGAAAACAGTGTGGGACATAACTTAACCTATTACTCCAGCTTCTACGGTATGGGTATGGGTTATCACCATGCCGATAACTTCACCGGACCGGCCCTTGCGGAAGTGCTGAAAAGCGTGATCGATCCCTTCGATGCAAAGCTGAACAGAAAGGCACTTGTCTGTTTTGCCTCAGCTGACGGATACCGGGCTATCTACAGTTACAGCGAACTCTTCAACAGGGCTGATCAGACAGCGCCGTTACTGGCTATAACAGCGAACCGCAACGATGGCGGTCACTACAGGAACTTCCTGCCCGGTGACTTTTACGCCGACAGATCGGTAAAAGCTCTTATGGAGATGTATATCTTTTTACCAGAGTAATAAAACGTGACTGTTAAGCCAGCAAAGTTACTGCAATGCATGGGCAGGAATCAGTTTCCGCAGGAACCACCTATACCTGCCCTTCATAACCGGAGGGAAAAAAACTCCTTTGTTTTCAGTATTAATCTCATTTTTTATATTTTTGCACCCTGAACAATGCTCCGTGGTGTAATTGGCAACACGTCTGACTCTGGATCAGAAGAGTTTAGGTTCGAGCCCTAACGGAGCAACAGAAAGATAGCGGGAGTGTGAGCAGTAGCTGGCACTCCCGCTCTGTTTAGAACATATTTGTTTGGCCTTTCAAAATGATAAATCCAGTAACCGGTCTGCAGGAATCTGTAAAAAACAATCATGTGCTTCATGCTTTTCTCTGTTTTTTTTTATTTGTTATCTCCCGAATTCTTGACCCGTGTTAACCGCTTTCTTCACAATAATACATGAATCACTGTTCAGTTGCGACCGACAATCATAAATCAACAAGTGATTACGATTGGCTCAAGCTACTCTTTAATGACTTTCCTTATGCCATATTCATAGCCGGTGAAGATTTTAGATTGCTTGATGCAAACAAAGCCACATTGTCCATTACCGGCTTTACAATGGAAGAGTTGAAAAAGTCTGATATAAGAAATACTATCTTCCGAAACAATCATAAACAATTCAGCCAGGCTTTTGAAAGAGATGCATCTGGCAAGACCTTTAGAGCAGAAACTGAAATCCTTAAAAAAGACGGATCATTAACCGATATAGAGGCAAACTGCAGAAGGCTAAAACACAAAGATAAAGTATTAATTATTTGCACGGCCCGTGAAATAAACAGATCAGGAGAGGCAGAATCAGCCCTAAGGAAGCTCTCTTACCACAGCGAGCAGGTCCGCGAAGAGGAGAGGTCAAGAATTGCACTTGATCTGCATGATGATCTTGGACAGAGAATGACAGCATTAAAAATGGATGTAGCCTGGCTGAGGTCCAGAATAGCTAACGAGTCGGAAACCATTCTCGGCAAACTGAACGGAATGTTGTCTCTCATTGACGATACTGTCAAAACCATTCAGAAGATATCGTCAGATCTCAGGCCGGGAATCCTGTATGACATTGGATTACCGGCAGCTATTGAGTGGCATCTGGCTAATTTTTCAGAAAACACCGGGATTGAATCTGTCGCCAACATCATACCGGAGGAGTTTGAAATTGATGAAAAGATGGCAATTGCTATCTACAGGATAATACAAGAGGCACTGACCAACACTGCCCGTCATTCGGGCGCTGATATTGTATCAGTTTCTGTAATAAAAACCGGGAACCGTATAAAAGTGACGATACGTGACAATGGATCAGGTATCTGCGAGGAGCAAATATTAAATCCCGACTCTTTCGGCATTTTTGGCATGAAAGAGAGGGCACGCCTGTTTGGAGGTGAGCTCAGAGTTAAGGGAGCTCAGGGGAAAGGGACCAGTATAAGTGTTGAGTTCAATACTGATTTTATTAACACCAGACATAATGATTAGGGTTTTAATAACCGATGACCACCCGATTGTCAGACAAGGAATAAGGCAGATTCTTGAGGACGATCCTGAAAAGAGGTTCGGTGAGATTGATGAAGCCGGCAACAGCAGGGAGTTATTCAGCCTCATAACTGAGAAAGAGTTCAACGTGCTGTTACTTGACATATCACTTCCTGGTCGTAGCGGGCTCGACATCCTGCCTGACATAAAGAGACTAAGACCCGGCTTACAGGTGCTCATCGTAAGTATCTACCGGGAAGAACAATATGCAATGAGGGCACTAAGGTTAGGTGCTTCAGGATATCTCATGAAATCGGGAGCCCCGGAGGAACTGCTGACGGCAACCTTCAGGGTTGCACAAAACTTACGTTACATAGCACCTGAGCTCGCTGAAAAGATCGCCTTCAATACTGTCGAAGAGATTGAAAAACCCCTGCATGAGCAACTCTCCGAAAGAGAGATACAGGTAGTCTGCCTGATAGCAGAAGGAATGACTACCGCCGATATCGCCAGAAAACTGTCACTCAGTCCGAAAACCATAAGCACTTACAGAGAACGCATTCTTGTCAAGCTGAATCTACGTACAACCTCAGATATAATCAGGTTTGCTCTCAGGGAAGGTCTTGCCGGTGACGTCATTTAGGGAAAATGGTCTGCTTTCAATGCTTCACAG
>CAYUOS010000155.1:0-6700 GCA_964446435.1 uncultured Rikenellaceae bacterium
GACTGGACACTGGAACAGGTTGAGAATTACCTGAAGGAGCACCATGTTCCTCACAACGAACTGCATTACCAGGGTTTTGTCAGCATAGGATGTGCTCCATGCACCAGGGCAATAAAGCAGGGTGAGGATTTCAGGGCCGGACGCTGGTGGTGGGAAGACCAGTCAGGCAAGGAGTGCGGACTGCATGAAAAATAGAAAAGGGGAATAGTTATGTCAATAGAAATCAACACAAGACATATAAGAGATCTTGAAAACGAAGCGATCTTTGTAATCCGTGAGGTTGCCGCTCAGTTTGAAAATCCCGTTATACTTTTTTCAGGCGGTAAAGACTCAATAGTCCTGGTTCACCTGGCAAGGAAGGCTTTCTGGCCCATGAAGATTCCGTTCAGGCTGCTTCATGTCGATACAGGCCACAACTTTGAAGAGACACTGACCTTTCGTGACAACCTGGCAAAGGAACTGGATGTGGAACTTATCGTAGCCTCTGTGCAGGAGTCGATCGACAGGGGCAGGGTCACCGAGGAGAAAGGTTACAACGCCAGTCGCAACAAGGCACAGAGTGTATCACTTCTCGACAAGATAGAGGAGTTGAAGATTGATGCTGCCATCGGTGGTGGCCGTCGCGATGAAGAGAAGGCCCGCGCAAAGGAGCGCTTCTTCTCGCACCGTGATGAGTTTGGTGCCTGGGATCCCAAGAACCAGCGTCCAGAACTCTGGAACATCTTCAACGGGCGCAAGCATCCCGGAGAGCATTTCAGGGTATTTCCGATAAGCAACTGGACCGAACTGGATGTATGGCAGTATATCCTTACCGACAATGTCGCACTTCCATCGCTCTACTACACTCACCGCCGAAAGATATTCAGGCGCGACGGTGTATACCTGGCATGGGCTCCCTTCATGATGCTCAAGCCCGGTGAGGAGGTGTTTGAAACTGATGTACGATGCCGCACAATAGGTGATATTACCTGCACCGGGGTGACGCTCTCAAAGGCCGACAAGCTTGAGGACATAATAGCTGAGATTGCTGCAACCAGGGTGACCGAACGCGGCGGACGCTATGATGACAAGCGGTCAGAGGCAGCAATGGAGGAGCGCAAGAGAGAGGGATATTTTTAAACTGATAGCAAGGAGATCAAGCAGGATGAGTGAAAACCTGAGCCTTTTGAGATTTACCACCGCCGGGAGCGTTGACGACGGAAAGAGTACACTTATTGGACGCTTACTTTACGACAGCAAATCGATTTTCGAGGATCAGCTCGACCATATTGTTGAATCATCACGCCGTCGCGGCAAGGAGGATGTCGACCTGTCGCTGCTTACCGACGGACTGAAGGCAGAGCGTGAGCAGGGAATAACAATAGATGTGGCATACCGCTATTTTGCAACTCCTCGCCGTAAGTTCATAATTGCCGATACCCCCGGGCACATACAATACACCCGCAACATGGTCACCGGCGCCTCAACTGCCGACCTGGCCCTGATACTCGTCGATGCACGCAATGGTATCGTTGAACAGACAATAAGGCACTCCTATCTGGCAGCACTGCTCGACATAAGGTATATTGTCTTCTGCCTGAACAAGATGGATCTCGTGGGGTATAGCGAGGAGGTTTACACCTCACTGCAGGAAGGATTGAAACAGCTTGCCGTAAAGCTGGAAGTGAAGAATACCTTTTTCGTCCCAATAAGTGCAAAGCACGGCGATAACGTTGTCGACAAGTCCGACAACATGCCATGGTACGATGGTCCCACCCTTATTGAGCTGCTCGAGACAGTTGAAATCAACGGTGACAGGCAGAAATCACCGGCCCGTTTCCCGGTACAGTATGTTATCAGGCCACTGTCGCCCGGGTATCCCGATTACCGCAGTTATGCAGGACGTGTTGCCGGGGGCAGCTTCATGCGCGGGCAGAAGGTTGTCGCTTTGCCGTCAGGCCTTGGTTCCACCATTAAGAGCATAGACGTGTTTGGCAAGAGCCCTGAGGTGGCTGAGTCGGGCGAGTCTGTGGCGCTGGTGCTTGAGGACGATATCGATATCAGTCGCGGTGACATGATTGTGCCGGCCGATGCGTTGCCGGTGATGACCTCTGACATTATTGCGAGGATTTGCTGGTTTAGCGAAAAACCACTGCAGCTGAATGGCAAGTATATCCTGCGGCACACCGCCAATGAGGTGCGGTGCGTGGTTAAGGAGGTGATTTTCAGGCTTAACGTCAACACTGTCGAGCGCGATACCGTGAATCTCGACGTGAAGATGAACGACATCGCGAGGGTGGCGATACGCACGGCAAAGCCGCTTTTCACCGACCCTCACATCGTGAACCACACCACCGGCAGCTTCATCCTGATAGATGAAGGCACCAACAACACCGTGGCGGCGGGGATGATTATTTAATAAAGACCTTGTAAAGAATTCTTGTCACCTCGCTTTGTACCGGGGCGAAGTCGTCTGTATATTTAGCGTAGTCGGGTGTTGTACCGTTGGTAATGACCACGAATCCGAACTTCTTCTCAGGTTCGAAGAACATTGAGCTGTAGAGGCCGTATGCCGAGCCGGTGTGGCCGACCATCTCCTCGCCCTTGATGAGGTTGGTGGTGCGCTTCAGGGCAAAGCAATAGCTGTTTGTCTCATTTACCCCGACCATGGCTGTCTGCATCTTCTTTGCATTCTCTTCGCTCATTACCCTCACTCCGGTAGCCGGATCGATGCCGTAGTGCATATGCATTATCATATAGCGGGCAAGATCGGGAGCCGTTGTTTTCATTCCTCCCGTGGGTGAGAAAATTGGTGTGCTGTACCCCATGATATAGCCGGTGTCGAGTCGGGGGGCCGGACTGTTGTAAACGCCCTCGGAAATGCGGTAGGTGATCTTTCCGGTAGCAGCAAAGCCTGTTGTGTCGGGGTGGCTCAGGGGCACGAATGTTACTCCCGGCAGATCGTCAACATTGAAACTGGCTGTCAGTCCGAGAGGGTTTATGACCACCTCGCGCACGTATCTGTCAAATCTTATACCTGATGTCCTTTCAATTATGGTTCCCAGGGTGTTGAAACCGAAGTTGCAGTACTGATATTTTGAACCGGGCTCATAGTCGTTCCAGCACTTTGCATGGTCGGGGTTGGTGTCAGGATTGAGGGTGTTAAGGGTGAAATAGCCCTGTGAGTCGTTCATCGACGATGAATGTGACAGAAGCATTGTAACTGTTATCGGTATGTCGGGGTATTTTGGATTTCTGACGGTAAAGCCGACCAGGTCGCTTACGTCGTCGTTGAGGCTTATCTTTCCCTCCTCAATGAGCTTCATGAGGGTTGTGGTTGTAAATGATTTCGAGATAGATGCGATTCTGAAGACGTCACCGTCCTTTAGTGGGGTTTCTTCAACAGGGCTCCTCTTTCCGAAGGAGGCCGTGTAGATAAGTTTGCCATCCTTCACCACTGCGACCGCGAGGCCCAGGGTTCCTGACTCTTCAAGGAATGCGTTGATCTCATTTGCAGCCTGCTCCTCCCTTGTGCTGCACGAAAAAAGAATGCCTGCAACGACGAGCAGCAGGAAAAACTTCAAAAATGAATTAATTGTTCTGGTCATGACTGGTTAATTTTTCAGGTTTCACCACGAAGGTAATAAATATTGTGGTCAGAACCTTATGGCGGTGCTGGTAATGGCCACCAATCTATTGTTTTATCGAGAACCGGGCAATTGTCATATTACCCTTCTCGTCGATGGCGGTCAGGCTGTGCTCTCCGGGAGAGGCCATCACCTCAAACTGGTGTATGAACTTTGTCTCTCCAAGGTAGGTGTCGTCGAGGTGCCAGAACACCCGCATGCCCGATTCGCGGTGGATAAGTTCCGCGACGAACCTGGTGGTTTCTCCTGTATGGTCGCGGGGGATGAAGATACCGGCTTCTCGCGGAGGATAGATGAACTCCATCTCAGGTATCCGGCTGTCGGCTTCACAGCCGGGGGCCATTGGGGGAAGGGTGGTGTAGGAGGGGTTACGACGGCGAAAGAAATACTCCATGGCCGGAGGCAGCACAAACCATGACTCGGTGACCATATCTGCCGGGGAGGCGCACAGGCTGTTAACCCTGGCAGTGCGTTCCTGGTTGAGATGCACCAGGGTGTGGTATGGACAGGCCTCAGTTTTTAGTCCTGACACAGGAACCCACATCTCTGTTTTGTCGTTGCAGTCGGGTCCTGCCCTGTAACCGCTTTCACTGCATACCTCCACAAGGGCCAGCTCTTCGTTGCCGGGTCTGTCAAACCAGCCTGAAGGGTTGAGATAACTGATTATGTCGAAGAGCACCGGTCCAGCCGATGAGGCCCCGGTTAGCCCCGGCCGGCCTTCTCCGCTTGCATTTCCCACCCATATTCCAATAACGTAATCGGGTGTTGTTCCCACGGCCCAGGCATCCCTGAATCCGAAGCTTGTGCCGGTCTTCCAGGCGACGTCAGGAGTGCGGCCGGTAAATTGCCATCCCGATTCTGTATCAGGCCGGTTTACCTCGCGCAAAGCCTTGTAGGTAAGCCATATGGCACCGGCTGTCAGAGGAGGGTTATGATCGCGGTTCGTTTCCGTGGCGGCAACACCCCCTGGCCTGCGGGCATTCTCAGATCGGGTTCTGTTGGTACCGTCTCCTGCAACCGTAAGCACAGGCGGATGGTAAGCCCCAGTCCGATAACCACTTACGACGCCATAGTCCTTCAGCACCCTCGACATGGAAGCGTACATTCCGGTAAGCTCCCAGAGCGATGTCTCGCCCCCGCCAAGAATCATCGACAGACCGTAATGCTCGGGCGATCGCCTGAAACTGGTGATGCCACACTGCGACAACAGCAGGTGAAGCCTTGCGGGCGTGTACATCTGAAGCATCTTTACAGACGGTATATTGAGGGAACGCGCGAGGGCCATTGACGCAGGCACGGCTCCATTGAAGCTGCCGTCGAAATTCTTGGGGGCAAATCCCGGATACCTCACCGGAACGTCAGGCATCAGCGCCTCGGGAAGCAGCTCTCCCTCAGAAAGCGCACCGGCATAGAGAAGGGGTTTCAAAATGCTTCCTGTGCTGCGCAACGATCTTATTATATCAACGTGGTGGCCTCTTTCGCCGGTGGTGTCGGCAGAGCTGTTGCCTATGTAGGCCAGCACCTCCCCATTGTCAACAGACACGATCAGGCAGGCGGCATTGTGTATCATGTTGCCCTTTAGCTCTGTGGCATGAAGGTTTACAATCTCGGTTGCCTTTCTCTGCAGCACCGGGTCAAGGGTGGTTCTCACCCTCTCACCCCGGCTTACCCTGTGAAACCAGTCGGTAAGGTGCGGGGCATCAGCCGGCAGGGGGTGGGGTTCGGGTATTACAGGTTCCTCCAGTGAAAGCTCCAGGGTGAGGGCATCGAAATACCCCATCTGGTGCATCCTTGTCAGCAAGCGGTCTCGTTTTTCACGAAGGATCACGCTGTTGCGGCCCGGGTGTACCAGTGCCGGTGAGTTGGGAAGAACAGCGTAGGTGGCAGCATCGGCCCACGACATATTGTATGGCGAGAACCCCGAATATTTCCATACTGCCGCCTCAAGACCCACTACATTGCCTCCGAACGGAGCATTGGCAACATACATTCTGAGAATCTCCCTTTTCGATCTGAAGAGCTCGAGCTTAAGAGCCGACAGCATCTCAACAATCTTTCTGGTGTAGGTACGGTCGGGATTGCCGCCGGCTATACGTGCCACCTGCATGGTAAGGGTGCTGCCTCCGCTGACGACACCACCCTGTCGTATGTTCATGCGCAGAGCCCTAAGCAGGGCAACCGGATTGATACCCGGGTGGCGGTGGAACCAGCGGTCCTCATACGTCAGCAGGGCCTTCTCAAATTTGTGCGGCACTGAATCCGGGGCCGGAAAACGCCATTGTCCGTCACCGGCAATGCGCGCACCCAGCAGCGAACCATCGGCAGCCTCGACCACTGTCGAGAGCGGAGCCCTGAACCGCGGCATCGGCGCCAGAAGAACAGCCAGCAGCAAAACCGCCGCAACAACGCCGGCAATTTTCAGAGAGGGTTTCATATCAGGTAGTAAAAATAGGGAATTACGGTATACGGTATACGGTATACGGTATACGGTATACGGTAAACGGTGTCCGGTATATGGTATACGGTGTCCGGTATATGGTATACGGTAACCGGTGTCCGGTGTCCGGCAGCCGGAAAACGGGTTTTTGCCTTGCCGGAATTACAGGAATTTCGTAAATTGTTAAAGTAAATCTCTAACTCGCTGTATAAAATGGGAAATTTCAGGTCGCTAAAGGTATGGCAACATGCCATAGATGTTTCAGTAAGAGTGTATGCTTTGTCCAGGGCAGAGGCACTCTCAAAAGATTTTGGACTAAGGGATCAGCTTCAAAGATCTTCTGTTAGTATTGCAAGCAACATTGCTGAAGGGGATGAGCTGGGTACAGGAAGAATGTCGGTACGGCAATTCTATGTAGCAAAAGGCTCATCTGCAGAATTGATAACTCAATTATTAATTGCCCACAAAATCGGATATATAGAATTCGATGAGGCTGAATCTTTGATTAATGAATGCGACAAAATAATCGCCATGCTGAATAATCTGATCGCAGCACGCAAAAGTAGTTTTTAACGGTATCGGCCCGTTCCCCGTTCCCCGTTCCCCGTTCCCCGTTCCCCTTTTTTTATTATCTTTG
>CAYUOS010000156.1:0-6675 GCA_964446435.1 uncultured Rikenellaceae bacterium
CCCTTTATCACGTCCTGCTTCTGTCGGCCGTAGGAATCGAGTTCCCCAGGTGCAGCCTGATAGGCAATCTCATAGTTATCGAGATAGGCATAGATAACATCAGGTTTCGACAGGCAGAGATCAATTCCTATCCTTCCTCTGTGCTGCGGTTCCGGCAGTCCTGTGTTTATCTGCTTCCAGTTCCTTCCTCCGTCGGTTGATTTCCAGATACCGCAGTGTTTTGTTGTTTCAAAGGTGCGCGGATCATTCCACTTGAGCCTCATTCTTTCCCAGGTTGTGGCGTATAATATATCAGGGTTACGCGGGTCGAGAACCAGATCAGAAACACCTGTGTTCTGGTCAATGTAAAGCACTTTGGTCCAGGTCTTGCCTCCGTCAGTTGTCTTAAAGAGGCCCCTCTCTTCATTGGGTGTCCATTCGTGACCGGTGGCGGCAACGTAGACAATGTCTGAGTTTAAAGGGTTAATTCTTATTCTTGCGATTGTATGGGTATTCTCAAGACCCATAAGCTGCCATGTATCACCGCCATTGGTGGTTTTGAATACACCACATCCGGCATTTGAGCTTCTGAAGATATTAGCCTCACCGGTTCCTACCCAAACCACGTCATGGTTTTTCGGATCGATTGCTATATCGCCAATCGAACCTGTTGGCATCTCGTCAAATACAGGAATAAAAGTAGTTCCCTCGTTGGTTGATTTCCACACACCACCTGTTGCTGATCCCACCCATATCAGATAGTTGTTGCCACGCGGCGAAACGGATTCAACATCTGTGCAGCGACCGCTTATATTGGTTGGTCCGATATAGTTCCATCTCAGATCTCTGTACTGAGACTCCTGTTTCATAAGAGTATGTCTCTTGAATAGTTCCACACGCTGCCTGCTGTCGGTCAGTGGCCTCTTGGTTTGCGAGAACGAGCCTTGAGTGCTGAAAATGAAAAGCAATAAAACCAGGATGGTTAGCTTGGATGAATCGGAAGGTTTCATGAGTAATTACGGTTAGTTGGTATTATCAGTAAAGATAAACCATTGTTTATTTCGATATTGCAAATTATGCTTAAGAGTATTTTTCTCCCTATTAATATATCATCTATCAGTTTGGCATTGCCTGAATGTTAACACTTCTGAAGCTGATTGTCCCTTCATCTTTTAAAAAAGCCTAAATTGCGCAATTATAACCGTGGTATCATGAAAAGAATGATATTGTTCATGTGGCTCATTGCCATATCGTTGCTGCTTCACTCACAAGCTTTCATTAATCCGGCCTTCGGATTGCTGACTCCGGAAACCATGAAAGTGGCAGGAGTAGAGTTTGTCGGAGAGAAGCTTGTTGTCAGCCTGACACTCGAAAACAGGATTCCTGGTGGGTACTTCTGTGCTGACAGAAATACTTATGCCGTGTTGCCCGATGGTTCAAGGCTGAAACTGGAGAGATCGGAGGGTATCCCTGCCTGTCCTGACATCTACAGATTCAAAAGGGTAGGAGAGACAATAGCCTTCAGGCTTTATTTCAGCAGACCGGCTCAGCTGCCTGATTGGTTTAATCTGATAGAGGATTGTGAGGATAACTGTTTCTCTGTATACGGCATTACCCTCGATAATAGTCTTAATGAGGAGATTGAGAAGGCCTACAGCCTTGCAGAAGCAGGGCAGCCTGCTGAAGCCGGCAGGCTTTTCAGGGAGATTCTGGTCAGCCTTGAAGGCAGGCGACACGCAATAGAGGGATCGCTATATTCCAACATTATTATAATGTGTCTGCGTGAAGGGAATGAAGCTGAGGCTGCAACATGGTACAGGAAAATGGTTGAGGCCTCACCGCACGAGTTGGAACGATATCTCTTCAATCTTTCCTCAAGAGGGATTAAGTGGTAAGCCTTGAATAAGGAGAAAAAAAAGAGGCTGTCTCAAAAGGGCAGCCTCTTTTCTTCAAGATCGTTTTTACCTCTATTTTCCGAAGTGGATATCGAGACCTACGGCGATGATCCATGTTGCCTTGTCGTAGGTTTCCCTTACCGGAACAGGCTGCACACCTCCCAGGAAGTAGTTGTATTCTTTCTCTCCAAGTTGATAGACAGTGTATGCGCCACCAAGGTTAAGGTCAATCATCGGTGTGATTCTGTAGCCGATTCCACCACCAAACGAATTGGTATTGGTGCTGTAGCGCTGGTCACTGATATAGTTGGAGTTAACACCGGTATATGTTCCAAGCCATCCGGCGCTTGCCCTGAGTTTGTCATTTATTGCATACTGCGCACCGAATGCAACCTCCTTGAAATTCTTCTCAATCATGTTGACGTTGATGTCAGCACTTCCGTCATAGTCAACCTTATCGTCGAAGTAGAGATTCATACTGCCTGTCAGCATAAGCTTGTTTACCGGCTTGTATTCAAATCCCATGGCGAGCATTGCAGGCATATCGGCAATTACTTTCTGTCCTTCCGTGAATATGCCACCTCCCATATTGTTGTTAACCTTTGTGGTCAACTCAAGCTTTGTCTGGAGTTCATACCTCAACGCAACATTGAGTTTTTCTGAGAGTGTAAAGTTGACTCCGAAAACAGGGGTAACACCTCTGCCACTCTGTTCTGCATCAACAAGCCTGTCTTGTGTTGCGGCCGCGTTTGTCGACATGGCGGTACTGTTATTGGCAAAACCTGTAGCTGCTGCACCCAGTACAGCCTGGGCCATACCTACATTTATCCCCGTTGGATTCTGTCCTGCTGCTGTTATGAGGGCCTGAATTGTTCCAAGATCCTGAGCGGGCAGACCGGCATCAGTCAGGAGTGTACCAGAAGGCAGTCCTCCGAGGATCATGTTTCCGAGGACACCCGAGTAGGCTGTTGCTCCCTGTGACCATGCTGTAAGAGTGGTTGCGGCTCCTGTGAAGAAGGTGGGAGCTGATACCATTGAGCCGGTAAATGGTCCGAATGCCGGGAAGTTGGGGTTGATACTTATATTCTTGATGAAGCCGTTGAATGTGTTCTTGGCAGTAACAAGCCTGATGCCCGCAGCAAGTGATATGTAGTCATTTACTTCAAATGAGACATTTGCCTGGTATCCGAAATAGATTGATGAACCCTCGAAGAAAATGTCAGCTGAATATTGCGTTGTGGGTATCCCCTGTAATGAGAGGAGGGGAGGAAGATCTGCAACCATCATCTCAAAAGATGGAAGGCCTTCTTCGTATTTTGCCCCGCCACCTCCGCCTATCGGATTGAAACCGGCAGAAAATGCAAACCTTCCCATCTTATAAGCAGCATAGATGCTCGGGAAGAGAGGTGCACTTACTGTACCCGGGTATTCTCTCGGGGTTCCTGCCAGATAGGGGTATGTGCTGGTAATTGCCCTTGACTGCCCGATTGTCTGATTGCTTATGGAAAGATAAATTCCATCGTCAAGTCTTGTCAGACCGGCCGGGTTGTAGTTTACGGCATCCAGTGCTGTGGAGGCATTACGGCTCTGAAGTCGCGCGTAAAGGGCACTCTGGTTTGTGTTCGTAACCAGTCCTCCTGCAAAGAGAGTACCGGCAAGTGATGCTGAAACAATAAGCATGAACAGCTTTTTCATACGGTTATCGGTTTTAAGTTTATACAACGGGGTCAGGTTATTCACTTAAGGTCACCCTTTTCCCCTGATCTGTTTCATTGTTGCCTTCCACAAAAGTGATTTGTGAAAAACAGGATAAATGTATGCAAAAAAATCATTTGTGCAACTGCTGTGGAATTATGGTGTGACACGCCGGTTAAACCAGTCAGTATAAATGAATAATGGCCTGCACCCGAATATGCAACGGCCATTTACCATTTTAATGATCAGTCTGCACTTAAAGCTACTGAATTGCCCTGATAGTCACCTCAAGCTCGAAGTTGTCACTTATCATATTGTCTCCAAGGTTCTGGAAAAACCTTCCTGAACCATACCTTATATTATATAGAGTTCTGTCGACAGCGACGATTGAGGTGTAGGTATTGCCACTCCTTTTTACGGTAAAAGTTACCGGGTGAGTAATATCCTTGATTGTAAGCTTTCCACTTACCACGGCCTCGTTATTTACGAATGGTTCACTTCCCGTAATTTCGAGAGTTGAAACTGGAAATTTGTCAGTACTGAAGAAATCATCTGACTTCAGGTGGATCAATAGTTTGTCTCTTGAACCGCCCGAAAGGTCTTCATTTGTCATGCTGTTCATGTCTATAAGAAACGATCCGGAGGATATGCGGTTATCCTTTACAGTAAACCGACCCTCTTTGATTGAAATCTTGCCATAGTGCTTACCGATTACCTTGCTACCGGTCCAGTGCAGCACTGAGTTGCCTGCATCAGCCCTGAAATCCTGGGCCGATAATGTTGCTCCTGTTGCCATAATTATCGTTGCTATTAAAAGTTTATACGTTTTCATTTTCTGGTATTGTTAATTTCATACTAAGATTTGCTTCTGAGTATTAAACAAGATCGCCTCTTAAAAGTTTAGTCAGTACTTAAAAAAAAGAGTCTAAGGTCTTATTATATCTGGCAGGCACTCATTTTTAGGCCAATCTAGCGTTGTTGGATGATGAAATCATCATATTACTCTTCCAGGATTGCCCTGGTCTCTCTTACGAAAACCCTGGTGTCGCGTTTGAATTTGTATCTCTTTCCTGCCATCAGCAGCGATGGAAAAGTAAGCCTTGTGCCGTCGTCAGCAACTGCTTCTCCTGAGAGCAAAACGCCAATCTTTCCCTCAAGATTGATGCTTCCGCCTGAGTCGGGTTTCATAATCTCTCCGTTCTCAAGCCACTGACGCAATTCTCTCCTGTGCCACTCGTTAAAGGGTTCCTGCTTGCTCAGTATATTCTCGGCAAACCTCATATAAGCAAATCGCCAGAGTTCCTCCACCAGCAGGTCAGACTCCCTCATTATCTGGCGCATTCTGGCTGCCGAGATGAAAAGGGTAGTTACAGGTGTCTCAGCTATTACCGTGGCGGTTCTGGGCAAGCCTGAAAGTACGAGCATTTCTCCGATGACCGCCCCCGGCCCAAGTATCTCTATCTTCTCGGTACCTATGCTGACACTTACCTGTCCATGAATTATTATGAACAAACCATCATCGGTACTCTCTTCCCTGACGATCACCTCACCTATTGAGAACATCCTGTTTTGCATTGAGCCCTCAACCTTTGAGAAGGTTCTCCTGTCAAGATTGCCCAGCCACTGGATTTCCCTCAGCAGGTCTGCAGGCCTGGGAATTTCGAGGCTTGGAGGTGAGTCTACCAACCTCTTCATTCTCTCCTCAACTCTTGCTGTCATTTTCTCTGCTTCACCGGCGTCGAGACGACCCTTGTTCAGGAGTTTGTCAATGGTTCTTTTTTCATGGTTAAGGACTGTTCTTATTGCATAGCGGGTGGTGACGGCACTATAGATTTCGGGATAGGAGTTACGCAGATTCCTCAGGAATGTGAGGCCATGGATACGGTTTTCGTTAATCTCGCTTTCAAGCATCTCAATATCATCCTGACTAAGTTCAGAGCCATCGCCGTCACTGCTTATAATCATGTTTTCAAGTAGTTTTAGGCTCTCTTCCTGTGCCAGTACAAAGCCTCTTGCCGCGTCATAGCTGATTGCCACCCTGTCGAGAAAGAGCCTCCGCGCCGATGAGCCTATAACCGGCACATAAAGTAACCTGCTCAACAGCCGCGGTGTTTTCCACTCCTGCTCCAGGTCATTCCTTTTCGACAGAGATATCAATCCCCCTTCATCAATTATCTCATTGATTGCCTCAGTAAGTTTTCTCACCGCCACCGGACCGAGCATTCCTTCCCTGAACTGGCCCCAGTAACTACCTTTCTCCTTTTCAAGGATGCGCATCCTGGTTTCCGCAATCGCCGAATCAATCTTGATATTGTCATTATTTTGAGATGTTATCTGGTCAGGCAGGTATTCAGCCACCTTATTCCAGTTAGCCCTGTTAAGGAACCGATCCTTCTTCGATTTGACAAGTGCAGTTTCGGTACTTTGCCTGAGGAACCGGTTTGCAGAACTCATCATCAAGGCTTTCGCCGGTGCTATACGGGTAAGTCCAAGCCAATCAAGAAGAGGCCTTATTGTTGTGGCATTCACAAGCAGTGTCAGAGTTACTATACCTGCTGTGAGAAACAGGAACTGATCACGCAATTCGCGGGGTATACTATCCTCTCCGGCAACAATCAGTGCAAGGGCAAGGGCAATGGCACCCCTGAGGGCTCCCCACCATAATACAATGCCGTTCCTCCTGCTTAAGCCGTATCCGGCCTTTCTCATGGCCGGGAAGAGCAGCAGTATAACAATTGCCCTAACAACATGAATTGCAAGATAAATAAGCCCCAGAAGTATAATATTGTTAAGAGTTATCTTCGCCTGGTTCGAAATGATAACTCCTACAATGATGAATATAAGTGTGTTGGCTATAAATGCTGCCAGCTCCCAAAACTCATGAAGAAAATGTTCCACCTCAGGACTGATGCGGGTTCTGCCCAACCCGGCCATTACCAATCCGAGAGTAACAACCCCAAGCACACCTGATACATGAAGGAAGTGCTCGGCAACGAAGAATGTCAGATAAGCTGCTGCGATGATGACAGTTATCTCAATCATGGCATCATTGAATACCTTTTTAACCCAGCTTATGGTTATATATCCAAAAGGAGTCCGACTGCGG
>CAYUOS010000157.1:0-6674 GCA_964446435.1 uncultured Rikenellaceae bacterium
GCACCTATTTTGAAACCGCCCTTGACCTTTTCTGTCTGGCAGACCTCGACGGCTATTTTCTCAGGCTAAACCCTTCATGGGAAACCACTCTGGGTTATAAGCCTGAAAATATGGAAGGTAAAAAGTTTCTCGACTTTGTTCATCCCGATGATATTGATCCAACAATTAAAACTCTTGAATATCTGGCCAATGAGAACCAGATAAACAGCTTCGTTAACAGGTACAGGCATATTAACGGAACATACAAGTACATTGAATGGCGATCCAGGCCCAGGGGTAATATGATCTTCTCAGCAGCAAGAGACATTACGGATAGAATACTGAATGAACAAAAGCTCAAGGAAGACGAGGAGAAGTACAGAATTCTATTCGAGAATAACCCACTGCCTATGTGGGTGTATGACCCTGAAACTCTCAGATTTGTGACAGTTAATGCAGTTGCTGTAATTAAATATGGTTATACCAGGGATGAGTTCCTTCAGATGTCACTAAAGGATATTCGGCCCGAGGAAGATATACCGCTTTTAGTCAGTAACATTTGTAAAACGGACTCAGATTATGACAAATCCGGACCATGGCGCCACAGGTTAAAAAGTGGTGAGATAATACTGGTCGAGATATCATCTCACGGTTTGGAGTTTGAAGGAAGACCCTGTAGAATGGTTATGGCAAACGATGTAACACAAAGAGTTAGGGATGAAGATGAGATAAAGAAACTTAACAGGGTCTATTCAGTGCTCAGTAACATCAATAAGTCTATTGTAAGAATCAATGAATCAGACCAGCTTCTTGATGAAATTTGCAGAGTTGTAATTAATTTCGGAGAATTCCTTTTTGTCTGGATCGGAAAATTGGATAATGAGAGTAACGAAATCAGAGTACTTGCTGCAGAAGGAGAGTATGCCGGGAGAATGCAAAGAGAGGGGAATCCTTTGAAAGGAACCTTACTATCAAAAGCTCCTTGTATGCAAGCAATATGGGAATCCCGCAAAATGATATTAAATAGTATTGAGAATATCGAGAAGCATTGTTTTATTACTGAGGATAATCTAAACGGCAGAGTTAAATCAGTAGCCTGTTTTCCTTTCGGAATGCCAGAAAACGAAAAGGCTCTTATATGCTTTTATTCATCCGATGAAGACTTCTTTGATAAGAAGGAGACGAACCTTATCGAGGAACTGACCGTAGATATATCTTTTGCCCTTTCAACCATTGAAAATGAAAAGAAAAGGAAAGAGGCTATTGAAAACTTAAGAAAAAGTGAATCAAGGTACAGAAAATTCTTCGAGGAGGACCTGACTGCCGACTACATCAGCACAATTGCCGGAGAAGTAGTTGACTGCAATAATGCATATGTAAGAATGTTTGGCTTTAGTGACAGAGATCATGCAATGGCAATCAAAACTACCGACCTCTATTTTGATCCCTCCGATCGAACCAATTTTCTGAATCTAATAAAGAAAAAGGGATCAATTGAGAACCATGAAATCATCTATAAAACAATAGATGGCAGAAAGATACATGCAATCCTAAACGCATTTGGCCACTTCGATTCTGAGGATAATTTATTAAGGATACAAGGGTATATCTTCGATATCACTGATATCAAGAGAGCTCAGCTTGAAATGAAGGAAGCAAGGGAGCTCGCGGAGAGGTCCAACAAATTGAAGGATGCATTTATTGCCAATATATCTCACGAGATCAGAACACCGATGAATGCCATAATTGGATTCTCCGGTATTATTCGTGAAGCTCTTGCAGATAAGATTGATGCGGAAACATCAGGGTATTTTTCCATAATTGATGAGGCAGGTGCCAGACTAATGAGAACCGTTGACATGATTCTGAATCTTTCAAAAATCCAATCAGGAATTATGGAATCAAAAACTGAGCAGATAAGCATAGATTCGTCGATCACTGCTAGTATAAACCAACATCAGCCCGCAGCATTGAAGAAAGGTATTCCTGTTACCTACCTGAATAAAACTGGAATTAGCACTATTGAGAGTGATGAATACTGCTTCACAGAGATAATCTCAAACTTGATTGATAATGCAGTCAAGTACACTCATAAGGGAAAAATTGAGATCATTGTAAATAGAAATAGAAAGGGTGACCTTGTAATTGATGTCAAAGATACCGGAATAGGAATAGGAAGTGAGTTCAGGGAAAATATCTTCCAGCCATTTATTCAGGAGGAGATCGGGTACTCAAGACCTTACGAAGGCGTAGGTTTGGGGTTGTCATTAGTAAGAAAGTTCTCCGAGATAGCTGGTTTTAACATCCACCTTGAATCAGAGAAAGGAAAAGGGTCAACATTCAGTCTGATAATACCGGCCACATTTATCAGAAGTTCAATAGAAATGCGGTCCGACAGTAAAGAGACTAAGCACAACTTGTACCCATCAAGACAGAAGGAACAGGAAGATCGCCCCGTTATACTCTCTGTTGAGGATGATGAAGACTCAAAATTCTATATGGAAACTGTTTTGTCAAAACGATTCGAAGTCATATCCGTAGCATCAGCCGAAGAGGTAATGCCTGCTGTTAAAAGGTTCTCTCCCGTTTTAATTCTGATGGATATATCATTGAAAGGCAGTCGGAATGGATTGGAAATAACTCGGGATATTAAGAGGATCCCCGAATATACCGATCTTCCGGTGATAGCAGTAACTGCCCATGCTTTTCCTTCTGACCGAATAAACGCTCTTGAGGCAGGTTGCGACGATTATATTACCAAACCATTCAGCTCCAAAACCCTTAACAAGACAATTGACAAGGCACTGGGAAGAACTATATAAATCTACTTTTTTCTTAAAAGTTTCTGCAACTCAGTGATCTCATCTCTCAGCCGGGCGGCAGTCATGAAATCAAGCTCCGCAGCTGCCTTCTCCATCGCCTTGCGACTCTTTTCGATGCTCTTTTCGAGTGCCTCGTGACTCATGAACCTGACCACCGGATCGGCGGCGATATCCGGCTTGACGGGTTCAACGTAGGCTTTCATCGCAACACCCTTTCTGGTCAGCCCTTTCAGTACTGATCCCTGCTTCCTGAATATCTGGGTTGGAGTGATACCCATCATTTCGTTATATTTCAACTGCTTATCCCGGCGCCTGTTGGTCTCGTCGATGGTCTGCTGCATGCTCCCGGTGATCTTGTCAGCATACATTATCACCAGTCCGTTAAGGTTGCGCGCAGCTCTCCCTGCCGTTTGGGTAAGCGATCTTGCCGAACGCAGAAATCCCTCCTTATCGGCATCGAGAATCGCCACCAGAGAGACTTCAGGAAGGTCAAGTCCTTCGCGCAGCAGGTTCACACCCACCAGCACATCAAAGGCTCCGCCTCTCAATCCCTCCATTATCTCTATCCTGTCAAGCGTGTCAATATCAGAATGTATGTAGCGACATTTTACACCGTTCCTCTCAAGATAGGCAGATAATTCCTCCGCCATCCTTTTGGTAAGGGTCGTCACCAGCGTCCTCTCCCCTGCCCCGGTGCGCCTGCTGACCTCATTCATCAGGTCATCTACCTGGTTCATCGCCGGCCTTACCTCAACAGGAGGATCAGGCAATCCTGTAGGTCTTATTACCTGATCGACGAAGACACCCTCACTCTTCTGCAATTCATAGTCTGCAGGAGTAGCGCTGACATAAATCGTCTGGCCTGTAAGCGACTCAAACTCCTCGAGTCTCATAGGCCTGTTATCAATAGCAGCGGGCAACCTGAATCCATAATCGACCAGGGTCTGCTTCCGTGAGCTGTCGCCTCCGAACATAGCCCTTATCTGGGGTATAGTGGCATGGCTCTCATCAACGACTGTTATGAAATCCTTTGGAAAGTAATCGAGCAGACAGAAGGGCCTTGTCCCTGCAGCCCTGCCGTCAAAGTAGCGCGAGTAGTTTTCAATACCGCTGCAATAGCCAAGTTCCTTAATCATTTCAAGATCATAGAGCACACGCTGCTCCAGTCTCTTTGCCTCCTCATGCTTTCCTATCTCCCTGAAGAAGGCAGTCTGCTTCCAGAGGTCGTTCTGTATATTTTCTATTGCACTGTTGATCCTCTCCCTGGTGGTTACGAAAATATTTGCAGGGTATACCACGTACTCGCTGAATGCCTCAAGCCTCTGCCAGTTTACAGGGTCGATTGTCTCTATCTCCTCCACCTCCTCCCCCCAGTAGGTAACCCTGACAACAAGGTCGCTGTATGCCGGAAAAATATCGACAGTGTCACCGGCAACCCTGAACGTTCCCCTCCTGAAATCAATCTCATTGCGTGCGTAGAGGCTGTCGACAAGTTTCCTGAGCAGGAGGTTCCTGCCCATACCTGAGCCTTTGCGTATATGAACGGTATTTGAATGGAAATCCTCCGGATTACCAATACCATACAGGCATGAGACCGATGAAACGACAATAACATCCCGTCTGCCAGAGAGCAGCGATGATGTGGCACTTAGTCTCAGCTTCTCAATCTCCTCGTTAATCGACAGATCCTTCTCAATATATGTATCAGTGACAGGCAGGTAGGCTTCAGGCTGATAGTAATCATAATATGACACGAAGTACTCAACAGCATTTTCGGGAAAGAATTGACGGAACTCCCCGTAGAGTTGTGCTGCAAGGGTCTTGTTGTGGCTTAGTACCAGAACGGGTCTGTTTACCCGCTCAATTACATTTGCAATGGTAAAGGTCTTTCCTGATCCTGTCACCCCTAAAAGTGTCTGAAAGGGCACCCCTGCGGTAAGTCCTTCAGTCAGTTGCACTATTGCCTCAGGCTGATCACCGGTAGGGGTAAAATCACTTACCAGCTTGAATTCCATTACTTTGAACCCTCCTTCCTGAAGGTTACAAAAACAGGAAGATGGTCGCTCACACCTCCTGTATACCTGTCTCCCACATAGGTTCGGTTAGGCGATCTGAAGCCGCTCTCAGATGTATAAAGAAGCTCATCGGATGAGTAGACAGTCCCGCTCTCAAAATCCACAAAGTAGCCATCATTCTCCGAGAGCAATGAGAATGAGACTATTATCTGATCAAACATCTGCCAGTTCTCTCTCCATGCTATTGTCCCGGTACCACTTATATTATGGCTGTCGTACATCAGGTTATAGAGGTCGCGGTAGGTATGGTTCTTCCTTTTATTGGTCGCATTCAGCACCTGCATCAGGCTTCTGTTTGTTGGCTCATCGTTAAAGTCGCCCATTATAATTATCCGGGCATCATTCTCGAAATTCAGGATATTGTCGATTTCCTTCCTGAGGGCTGCTGCGGCGGTAATCCTCCTCATCTCCGACTCCCGCTCCGTACCCGCCCGTGAAGGCCAGTGATTCACGTAAACATGGTATATCTTCCCGTCATCCATTTTCCCCTTTACATAGAGAATATCCCTGGTGCGGTCATCAGGGTCGAAGGCAAAGCTTATCCCGATAGCACGCGACTCCACAACCGTAAACTCATCAGGCCTGTAAATAAGAGCCACGTCGATTCCCCGCTCATCCGGACTGTCAAAATGGACTATCTCGTATTTTCCCCTGCGCAACGGTGCCTCCCTGATCAGGTCCTCCAGCACCTTCCTGTTTTCAACCTCCGCCAGACCTACCAGTCCCGGCAGCTCGCTCTTATTGAGGGAACCCAGGGTTCCGGCAATATCGCGAAGCTTTTTGTTGTACTTCCTGGTATCCCATTGCTTTGCAGAGTCTGGAAGGTACTCATCATCGCCACTACCCTGATCGTCAATTGTGTCGAACAGGTTCTCGACGTTGTAGAAGGCTACGGTTAATGATAATCCGGCGGGGCTGTTTCTTTGTGCAGCCGACGCAAGGGTTAGCAGCATCGATATCAGGAGAACTGTAAATCTCATGGCGAATCTTTCTGTTTACCACAAACCTACAAAAAATAAAAGAGGCGATGAACCTTCAACGCCTCAATTATCATTTCCAACCTATATTTACCCCAGGTACCCCTTCAGGAGCCTGCTGCGGGAGGCGTGACGAAGACGACGTATCGCCTTCTCCTTGATCTGTCTCACACGTTCACGGGTAAGACCGAACTTCTCACCTATCTCCTCGAGCGTCATCTCCTGGCACCCTATTCCGAAAAAATACCTAATTATATCCCTTTCTCTCTCAGTAAGAGTAGCGAGCGACCTTTCAATCTCTGTAGAAAGAGACTCGTCGAGCAGCATCTTGTCAGCCACCGGAGAATCAGTGTTCGGCAGTACATCAAGAAGACTGTTGTCCTCACCCTCTATGAACGGTGCGTCAACAGAAACATGACGACCTGAAACCTTGAGGGTGTCAGTAACCTTCTCCTTGGGAAGGTCAAGCACCTCTGCCAGCTCCTCCGGAGACGGCGTACGCTCATTCTCCTGCTCAAACTTTGAGAAAGCCTTGTTTATCTTGTTCAGCGACCCTACCTGGTTGAGCGGAAGTCTCACAATTCTCGACTGCTCGGCAAGAGCCTGCAGTATCGACTGGCGTATCCACCAAACCGCATAGGAAATAAACTTGAATCCCCTGGTTTCATCGAATTTTTCGGCAGCCTTGATAAGACCAAGATTGCCCTCGTTGATCAGGTCCGGCAGGCTGAGCCCCTGATTCTGGTACTGCTTCGCAACCGAAACAACGAACCTTAGATTGGCCTTGGTCAGTTTCTCAAGCGCAGAACGGTCACCCTTCT
>CAYUOS010000158.1:0-6643 GCA_964446435.1 uncultured Rikenellaceae bacterium
CGGTGGCGTTAAAGGGAGGCGCTGTACCGTTAGCAGATACAGCAAAATTATTCCCGGCTATCTCGTCTGCTATAATTATGACCAAACCACCTCCGTTTCCACCCGGTGAGGCAACACCGGCACCAAAATAGGTTGAGGCTCCGGCACCACTTCCAAGGAACAGACTATTTGGGAAAGGTCCTATAATGTCAAATGTTTTGGCGCCTCCAGAGGTAAAAACATCACTGCAGGTACCGGCCTCCTTGTCTCCACTGCCACCCATGCCAACATGTCCGCCCCCACCTCCTCCGGCGAAGCGACCGTTACCGCCACCTCCTCCTGTATAGTTAGGTCCTTTACCCTTTGCATATGAAGGCAGAAGGGGAATCATCATCTCGTTTACGGCGGCAATTCCTTCACCCTTTAATCCACCCAGATTGGATGTAATGTCATAATAATAATAATCCCTTGCCGGATCACTGCCAATACAGATGTTGCTACCTTCCGATATTCCCCCACCCCGAAATCCTTTCCCGTCAACATTTATCTTTTCCAATAGCTCGATCTTTCCTCCAACAATCAGGGCAAGAACGCCACCCGTGCCGGTAACCGGGTCCCATGGTTCACAGGTGAGTTCTCCGGTTACTCTTGCTGAGGGCACAGACCTTACACTTACTATCTGAACAAAACCGGAAACAGAGTAGTTATGGAAAAGATTGGCCATAAAGACAATCTTGTTCTCCGCCTCAATTACTTCATCAATTATAAGGAATTCATATAGCCCCGGAGAGCCAACATAGTCTGCAAGAAGGCCATATTCAGAATGAAGTGGATCAGTAGGATCGGGAGTAAGAATTGCAGCCCCCTTCATCTGAATAACCAAAACAGTATCTCCGTCGGTAAATCCTGCGGCTGAGGGTACAATAACGAAGTCTGGGCCGAGGGAAGTTACTTTTGCATAGGTGTTTACGACGCCTGAAAGTTCAACCTGCGCCATTGATCCGGCGCTAAAGCCTAAAAAGAGCAATAGGGTGAGCGACAGTATTTTCAATCTGACAGGCAACTCCCTGAAAGGTTTTGGTTAGCGTCTGCTAATATAGCTAAATTTATGCATTGTGCAAGGAGCCCGGAATTTTGGGTGAAATCATAATGTCGGCTCAACGGAGTAGAGTACCGGCAGGGTAATTATGAAGACAGTGCCTACACCATGTTCTGACTCAAAATCTATCTCTCCGCCCATCCCTTCAACCAGCCTCTTGACAATGCTCAATCCAAGGCCTGACCCCGATGACTTGGTGGTGAAATGGGGTGTGAAAAGCTTTGGCCTGATCTCGTCAGGAATGCCCGCTCCATTATCAGCGACCCTTACTATCACCCTGTCGCCGGCCAGATCAAGAGATATCTTTATCGAGCCGTCACGATCGTGCGGGATGGCCTGTATAGCATTCTTCACAAGATTTGAGAAGAGGCTGTTAAGATGTTCGCGATCGGCAAAGACCACTATCCTTGACGCCCTCGAACAGGTTACCCTGAATGCCACGTTGCCGCTGTTCCTGAAGAGTTCAAGCGTCGTCTTAATCTGTTCTAGCAGATCGACATGCACCGGCTCTGCCCTGGGCATCCTGGCAAAATTTGAGAATGCTGTGGCAATAGACGAGAGATTGTCGATATATTCAATCTGGTTGCGCGTAAACTTCTCAAGCTTCTTCTCGAAGCCGGGTTTTCCATCCTTCCATGTCTTCTCAAGCTGCTGCACGTTAAGTTTCATTGGTGTGAGCGGATTCTTGATCTCGTGGGCTATCTGCTTCGCCATCTCCCGCCAGGCTGACTCCCTCTCTGAAACAGAGAGTTTCATGGCGCTCTCCTCAAGCTCTCCAACCATCTTGTTGTACTGGCTGACAAGCTCACCTATCTCATCACTGACAGGATAGTATAGTCGCTCACTCTTTTTTCCGAGTTGAACAGAAGCCAGCATTTCACCAAGCATCCTTATGGGTGAAGTTATTCTGTCACTTATCAGTACCGCGAGGCTCATGGTGGCCAGGATCATCAGCAGACTAAAGTTTACAATAGCCACAATAAGGTTAGATATCTCGTCTGACAGGCGGCTCTGCATCCCAAAATAGGGAACATTCAGGTATGCAAGCAAATCATCCCTGTTGTTATAAAAAGGTACGTAGATTGAAAGGTACTCAAGCTTTCCGATTCTCTCCCATGCGATATATTCAGACTCCTGCAGGGCTGTCAGGCTGATGTAGGCTGTCTTGTCCATTCTTCTGCTGGTGAGGTCACGAATGAATACTTCGGGACGTGACGAAGACATCAGCATGCCGTTAAGATCATAAAGGTTAATGTCTGTAAAGAAAACATTAGAAAACTTCACCAGGAGTTCGCTGAGAGAGTGATATTTGTTGTCACTCCAGTCATCATCAAGCGATCTTTCTCCTGAAAGTTTGTGCTCCAGTTCTATATAGAGAGACCTTGCCTTTTCCCTGATGCTGTCATGGTGACGTTGACGGTACTGTTCAATACTAAGGTAGGATGCCCCGGCTGCTATTCCCAGGAAAGTGAACAGGATTACAGACACGAAGGCAACCTGCAGTTTTTGCCTGAATGTAAGATTTACCTGATACCCTCCTCCGGGTTTAACATAGATCAGTGCCGAAACGGCAGAAATAATCAGTAGGAACAGAAACAACCATGCAAATGACACCACCCTGTTTATGTAGGGTATCTCCCTGCGACTCAGAATCACGGTGGTCTCTCCAAGATTGTAGACAAAGTGCTCAAAGCCATCGCGGTAGAACGACTGGCTGTCATATTCGGACCCTATAATCGCTCCGACGCTCCTGGGATATGAGAACTCACCGGTGTTCAGTACTAAATTGCCATCAATATATTTTGCCAGTGAATAGCTTCTCAACCGTATCGGACGCATGTGCCTCTGGTCGGTAAGGAGTTCGGGATAACCTTCCCTGAAAGCATTAACATACGAGAACAGTTCAATGAACAACCCTCTCTTTCCTCCTGAGGGAATCTCAAAGAAGTAATTGCCGAGGTAAAACGGGCGTCCGCTCTTGTTGTCAAGAAAATAGAAGGATGTGCCGGTAACCGCCTCTCCCTCATTGAGGACCCTCTCGCTGAAGAAGGTGAAACAGTCATCTGCTATATCGTCACCATCATCAATCAACAGTGATGACTTCTCATCGCAAATAACAAGTGAAAAGTCATAGTTCAGCCAATACCCACTGAAGTATACATCTCTCAGATAATCAGACACCTCTTCCGCATCGTCCTGTGTGAAGAAACGCTTGCTCATGATTGATTTCACCAGGGTATCTGCACCTAAACCTGTATCCATCTCAATAAGAAAATTCTCAGCAACAGGGTCATGTGATGTAGCTATTGATACTGCCGAGACTCTCAGGCTTTCCATCTCATTCTGACGTGAAATTATCGTTATATGCCAGGTTGCATAGAGAGCGAACAGGAACGAAAAAAATGCAGCCAGGTTATAGATGCCAACCCTCTTCAGTGCAAACAGCCGTAAGAGTATAACAAGGGCAATGAAGAAAAAGATCAGTACCATGCCTGTTTCGGCTGACAGGACAGAAAACAGCGGGAAGAGAGGTGTATTTACAAGTATGGCAATGGCTGTCACCAGAAAACCCGGACTTGTGAAAGCTCCCATAATCCTTATAGTATAGAAACAGGGCACCAGTATCATGAAAAAGAGAGAGGTGATTCCCATTACAGACAGGAAATTCACCTGTGATATCCTGAAACCCTCAAAGGTCAGGTTTGTATGGCCTACCATTACAATAAGCACCTGATGTACTGCAATTACCATCAGGGTAGTCGGTACAAGCAGGAGGGCAAGAACAGAAGCCTCCTTTAGCCTTCCCCGGCCATTATAAGGCCTTATTCGAATATCTCTGTGGAAAGTCCTTGCAATATCAGCCAGCAGAATGCTAAGAACAAGCAGGTGGCCCATTGATGGTATCAACCTTGTCACCGAAAAGGATGAAGACATAAATAGTTCGGTACGTTTAAGCACCTCCGGAATAATATTCCTGTAAAGAACCAGGTAGATAATTGAAAACACGATAATCTTAAAGACCGGTCCGACAGCTGCTCCAAAACGGTGCCCCGACAGTTTCGCCACGTCATCTGTCACCAGCAGCAACATCACCAGGAATATTGTCCAGAGAAGTACCGGAACTATCATCAGGGCAGAGTTCTCCTTCTCTCCATGGAAACTTATGGAAAAGGCACGGGTGCCGTCGCGGAGTATCACATTGTACCCTCCCAATATCTTTTCCGGATGCAGGACTGCATTATCGGGAAGCCCCAGACCAGGGGCAAAACCGCTTCTCACAAGATCGTTTTCAATATCAAATACGCTGTATATCCTCAACAAACCGATTATGGTTGTATCGCCGCTCTTCATCACGCTGTTGAGGAAGTATCCGTTATGAATATAACTAACCGGAAGAGTGTCGGCAATAACAGGAAAATCATCCGGAAGGTCAAATGCCCTGTCACTCCAGAATATCAGCTCATCACCTGAATATACCAGTATAGTAAGTCCCTTTCTTCTCAATTCCGGCATGTCAAGCCTGCCGGAAAGGTCCTTCAGGGTGGCAGGGTCAATACCTGTTTCACTGACAATCTCCATCCTGTCCTTCATGTAGTCCTTCTTCCTTTCAAGGACACGTTCAAGCCTGTACCTCAGGAACCTGTATTCGGCATCGCTGAAATAGAACCTTCCTGCAGCTACGGCAAGAAGGAGCAACACGCACATTATAAGTGTCCTGATTGCTGGTTTCGGGATTTTCATCATGGGTCAGGTTCTTTCTATTCGTGGTGATAAGGAATCCCCTCTATAAGAGTCAACACCCTGTACATCTGTTCCATAAACAATAACCGTACCAACTGGTGAGGGAACGTGAGCTTCGACAAAGAAAGCTTCATGTCAGCACGGGCATACACTTCAGCAGAGAACCCCCAGGCTCCGCCCGATACAAAAACAATATTTCGTCTCAATCCTGTAAATGAACGCCTGATAAATGAAGCAAGCTCAGTTGTGGTAAACTCCTTTCCTCTTTCGTCGAGCAGAATCACAAAGCTATCATCAGGCAGCGTATCAAGCAGCAGCTTTCCCTCCTTCACCCTGACATCGTCAGGCTTCAGGCTGCGGGTATTCCTCAGGGCAGGAACAGTAATAATATTGAAAGGAAGAAACCTGTTGATTCTTTTCTCATAGAGAGATACTCCCTCAGCAATGTAACTTTCGGTGGTTTTTCCGGTCTGAACAAATGATATCTTCATGAGGCAGATTTCATTGTATAAAAGAGGCTTGCACCCCTGAATGACAAAAGTAGCAAGTAAATTCGTATATAAAAACAGACCCTCCGCTCCGAAGCAGGCTTAATTAATGGAAAATAAGTGTACATTTGTGAATGTCGGTCTCAAATTTGTAGCTAATCCACCATGAATAACAAAAGGCTGATTATTCTGGCATTGATTCTGATGCCGCTGTCCGTTTCTCTGACGGCACAGGAGACATCAAAGATACCTCCGGGCATCCCCCTTGCGTTCAAGGCAGGGAACGCCGCTGAGCTTGCACGGTACCTTAATCAGACCGTGGAACTGGTACTTCCCGACAAGGAGGACTTCTACCGTAAAAGCAATGCTGAAGCCGTTCTCAGGGATTTCTTCTCACAGTACCCTCCCAGGGACTTTACAATAAGACACCAGGGATCGAGGAATGAAGCGCATTATGCAATTGGAAGCCTCAAGACAGAAAAGGCAAGCTTCAGGGTCCATTTTCTTATGAAAAGAACAGGTGAAGGGCTTTTGATCCACCAGATCAGAATTGAACCTGACAATGGCAGATAGGGAACTCGAAAATCTTATAGCAAGAGCAATTACTGAAGATGCAGGTAGCGGTGACCATACATCACTTGCCTGCATTGATGCCTCACTCGTTGGGAATGCCAGACTGCTTATAAAGGAGGCAGGTGTAATTGCCGGTTTAAGGGTTGCAGCCGAGGTATTCCGCCAGATCGACACTGAAATAACAATCAGGTTCAATATTGATGACGGACGCCCGGTCAAACCAGGAGACACAGCCTTTACGGTAGCCGGCCGGCAGCAGTCGCTTCTGAAAGCAGAAAGGCTGGTGCTAAATATTCTGCAGAGGATGAGCGGAATAGCAACAATAACATCACAATATGTAAATGCTGTTGCAGGAACCGGGGCAAAGATTCTCGACACCCGAAAAACAACCCCGGGAATCAGGTTTCTTGAGAAGGAGGCCGTAAGGCTCGGCGGTGGTTTGAACCACCGTATGGGGCTCTATGATATGATTATGATAAAGGATAACCATATCGACTTTGCAGGGGGTATAAAACAGGCACTGACCCGGACAAGGGAGTACCTCAGCCGCTCAGGCCTCAACCTGAAAATAGTTATTGAGGCACGCTCAAATGACGATGTGCATGAGATACTTGCAACGGGTGGCGCAGATAGAATCATGTTCGACAACTTCTCGCCTGAAGAGACCAGAAAAGGTGTCTCAATAGTCAATGGCAGAGTTGAAACAGAATCATCGGGTGGCATTACCCTGGCCAACATACGCGACTATGCACTATGCGGGGTG
>CAYUOS010000159.1:0-1736 GCA_964446435.1 uncultured Rikenellaceae bacterium
CATTAGTGTCCGGTTAAGAATTCCATAGTAATAATTGGTTTTCATCGGACGGATTATTGGTTATGTTTTTGTTGGTAAAAAGTTCTTTGATAGGGGTCTTTTCGAACAGTGTAAGGCCCAATGTTTGAGCAAACGTGTACAAGCTGATGGCTAAATCGAGTTTCTTTTTAGTGATGGCTACCAATAAGTACGTGCATACTGCAATCCAGATTTGACAGTGAACTGCATTTTGGCTTGTCCCATAAAACGCTTTGATATGCAGGTGTTGTTTGATCCATTTGAAAAACGTCTCGATCTTCCATCTTTCCCGATAGAGTTCTGCAATGGACAGGGCAGGGAGATCAAAATCGTTAGTCATAAAGGTGTAAACTGTATCTGTGGCATAGTCTTCGTAAATGACTAATCGAAATTCTTCGGGATATGATTTGGAGGATTTATACCCGGTAAGTCTAACCATCTGATCACTGATCAAGCCGGCCTCCTTATCAACCTCAGCCGAAGAGATGACCTTGCATTGGAGGTTGTCTTTGGCCCGGGTAACAAAGAATGCACGTGCCTGATGGAAAAGGGTATAAAGCCGATAGAAGTCAATATATCCCTTGTCCATGATGTAATATGAGCCCGGCTCTACAGGCATCACATCCAGCGAGTTAATGTCATGAACAGAGCCTTCGGTAATGTCGATGAAAATTGGAATGGACCCACGAAGATCCAACAAGGTGTGCATTTTTACAGCACCCTTATGGTGATGAAATTTGGCCCAGGGAAAAAGACTAAGACACAGATCAATGGTAGTGCTGTCAAATGCATAAACCATGTTGTCCAGGTCAACCCTGAATTCATTGTCTTCGATGTACAGTGGCCTTGCCTGCTTAATGAGGATTTGAGCGAAATCGGCATAAATTCGCCAGTTTCGTTTTTCGTTGGCGTCAGCAAGAGTCGATCTGGGAATAGGCTTACTAATACCGGAGTGATACAATTTGCCAGAAAATGCTTTCAGGCAGTTTTCAATGTCACGAAGGCTCTCCCGGCCTGTGAGTTGAGCAAAACTCATAACCAGAAAATGCTCCCGGCAAGTAAGTTCTCTTACTCGGTAGTCGCCTTTGTAATGATCGACGTACTTCTGAAACTCATATTCTGGCATAAACTTCATCAACTGGGCAAAGACTGTTTTTCCTGTATACATGTTCGCTCAAATAATGGAATGAGCGAAATTATAATTTCAAGTCGCAAAATTTTTAAAACGCTGTATAGTGCACTATATTAATATACTATATACCTTTAGGCAAATCTTAACCGGACAGTACTGGATTCAATTATTCATTCAGAACTCATGTTTACGATGGGCCGTAGCAGGTATTCATCAAGCGACCGCCCCGTCAGTCACATGGGGGCTAACTAAACAGCAGGCCAATCCATGAGCGTTTGCTGCACTTTCGTGACCCGCGAAAATGTATTGCAACCAAATTTAAACAAAAATGTCTTTATAACAATCGGAAAACTGAATCAGAAATATATTTTTTTTTCACCGGGTGGCGGAGAAGGTGGGCACAGGATGTTACCGCCGTAGCCTTGCTTTGTCAAACATAGCTCTCCGAGGGATGGAGCCCCGGGGATAGATGCTATTGTCGGGCTTAGGGCATGGGCTCTCTTCAGGCAGGGGGAATGTCTTTCGCTGAGACTGGGGGCGGAGGCTTTTGCTCAGGCTTGGGGCAGCTGCTTTCTCTCAGGCTTGG
>CAYUOS010000159.1:1836-6512 GCA_964446435.1 uncultured Rikenellaceae bacterium
GTTATCTCTTGCCCGGTAGCCCTGTTCAGGGTGGCTCTCCACCAGCTGTCAAGAAGCAGGTCAATCGCCGGATACTCAAGTCCTGTCGCCGTCAGCCTGGTGTTGCTGTCAAGTGAGAAGATCGATACACGCTGGCCGGGGAAGGTCTTTATGGTGGCTTGTCTGGCCACATGGGTGCTCTGGTTTGCTTGCCTGAGATCGTCATTGTCTGATACTCCGTAAACAGGAAAGAGGGTTCCGGTGTCGGTCAGCATCTTCACTGTCGTTGATTTTGCGTATTCAGCCAGCAAAGAAATGTTCCCCAGGGTGTGATCCTCACGCTTGCCGGTGGCTCCGACTATGGTGATAGCCCCGGTTCCCCCGGAAACGCACCAGCGTACCGCCTTGGTGAGATCGTTGGTCTCCTGGCCGGAATCCTCAACCAGCCGGTCGGCGAACCTCGCTGCAAGCCCGGGACTGAGTTAGTCGAGATCGCCGATTATAACCGCAGGCTCCTTACCGTACTCAACAAGGGAGGCGGCTGCCCCGTCGCAGCAGATAATGAAATCAGCTTCGTCAATCGCTGCCAGCGGCACCTTGTGCTCAGGAAACGACCCGTCAGCGACAATCACAATTCTGCTGTCTGCAAGGTTCATGTTTATATCTCCGGTTTTGACTGCCATATCAGTTATTCAGTTTTTGCCTTCTGTCTGTTATTCAGATTTGTCCTGAGTCCCGGCCGTTTTTTGTTTTTCAGATTCATCGCATCCTTGATTCCGGACTTAAAATGATGCTCTCGTCACTCATTATGTATCTGGTTCATCTCTACGGACTGTCAATGCTGGTTTCGTAACTCTTCATGTCTCTGCTTCATCTCTACGCCTGTCAAAGCTGGTTTCGTAACTCTTCATGTCTTTGCGCCACTCGCGGTACCCAATAAATGCCATCACGGTGTAGACCAGAAACAGAACGGTTGTCGGATACAATCCCTTGTAAATATAGAGAATCATCGAGACAATATTGACGATTATCCATAATATCCAGTGCTCTATGTACTTGCGGGCCAGCATCCAGGTGGCTATCACCGACAGGGCCGTGGTGAAGGAGTCCCAGCCGGCTACCGGCGAATCGGTGTGCCGTGCAAGTATGTACCACATCGCCGCGTGCAGGATTATGTAAACACCGGCCAGCTTCACCCCGAGGCGGAGTGGGGTGGGGGTGGGGTGGAGGGTTGCGGGTTGCGGGTTTACCTCGGCTCTCGCCTCGGTGAGCTCGCCCGGTAAACCGGGCTCGGTTCGGATTGCGGGTTCCGGATTGCGGGTTCCGTTGCGCCAGACGTACCAGCCGTAGAAACTGATTACCACGTAATAGACCTGCAGACTCATGTCGGCGTAGAACTTGCTGGTGAAGAAGACAATTATGTAAACCGATGACGTGACTATTCCCACCGGCCATAACCATATGTTCTGCCGTATCTCAAGGAGAACGTAGACTATCCCGGCAAACGCGCCGAAAATCTCAAGCCAGTGTTCGGTAATCCAGGGTATAAGGTTATTCATGGGTTTCTGTTTTCTGTTTCTGGTTTACTCCCTTTGGTTGTGAACTCGCTGCGCCCGGTTGCTCCCATTCGGTCGCGAGCTCGCTGCGCTCGGTTGCTCCCATTCGGTCGCGAGCTCGCTTCGCTCGGTTCAGGGTCGGCAGGGCGTAAATGGCGTAAAAGGCGTAAGGGGCGTATGACGACGTAGTGACGTAAAAGAAGGCATAAAAGGCATAAAAGGCGTAAAAGGCGTAAAATGGCGTATGACGACGTAATGACGTAATGGCGTAATAGTGCAATAGTGTAACAGTACTTTGGTTTTCTTGTCCATGCTGGTAAAAAATCTTGTTAAAGGAAGTGTTGAAATCATTCGGTTGTAATCTAATCTTTATTGGAAAAGCGCAAAAGATTAGAGCGTGATCTAATCATATGGGTCGCAACTCACCCTCCGCTCCGTGCCCTCCGCCCCGCGCCCTCCGCTCTCCGCTCTGCGCCCTCCGCTCCGTGCCCTCAGCTCTCTGCTCTCCGCCCTGCGCTCTCCGCCCCGTGCCCTCAGCTCTCTGCTCTCCGCCCCGTGCCCTCAACTCTCAGCTCTCCGCCCTCCGCCCTCCGCCCTCAGCCATTTTCCTCACACCTCATACCCCATACCTCTTACCTCTTTTAGAATGTTAATCCTACTCTTATCATCCAGTTTATACCTGCTTGCGGGAAATAATACGCCCAGGTCTGCTCAACGCCATCCTCATACCAGTTGCCGCCATAGGCGTTGCTCACATACATGCTGTTGAAGATGTTGTTCACCGCCAGACTCACCGCAGCCTCCTTCACACCGCTGAATCCAAACCGGTACGAAGCCACCGCATTCGATACGAAATACGGATCGAGCCGCCGCTCCGTACTCATCGTGTTGTCGAAATACTGGCTGCCGACATATTTCCCCAGAAGCCGCAACTCCGCAGCCGCAAACGGTCTCAACACAATCTCGCTGCCGCCAATCACACCCGGAGAGTAGGCTATGTCAACCAGTCCCAGGTCACGCGACCGGTACTCCTCGCTCCAGTCGGAGGTGTTGTAGTCGGTGTAGTACTCGGTGAAGTTCCTGATCTTGTTGCGGCTCAGGGTAAGACTCATGTTCCACTCAAGGAACTCCGCCGGCCGCACCGCCGCAACAATCTCAACACCTGTGCGGTAACTGTCGCGCACGTTGGTCATGATAGGATACCCCACATTGCTGAGCTCACCCGTAGGTACCAGCTGGTCGCGGTAAAGCATATAATAAAGGTTCACATTTAAAGCCGCGCCACCCGAACGCGCAGAATACCCGGCTTCAAAGTCGGTCAGACGCTCGGGCTGTGGCGTCGCAGTGGCATCGCCTACGGCATCCTTGTAGTTGGCGCGCGTTGGCTCGCGGTGGGCAACGGCCACGGAGGCATAAAGATCGTGTCCCGGAGACACAGACCAGAAGAGTCCGCCCTTCGGATTGAAGAACCTGTAACTGTGCTCCTGGTCGAGCAGCAGCAGGTTGTCATCCGGACCCTCCATCCTGTACCCTATCAGCCTCAGCTGCATATCTGCAAACGCACTCAAACCCGGAGACACCATCTGGTTCACCTTGCCATATATATTGAATTCATCCTTGACACCTCTGTTGAGATACCACTCATACCCGCTCTCGGTATCGCCCGGATACCTCATCCATATCAACCTGCCAAAGTGATCGCCGTCATGCCTGTTCACCGCCCCGCCAATGGCAGCGTCGGTACCCCCGCCGTCGTACTTCAGCGCCCAGGTAACGCCGTAGAAAATATTGTCGTTCCATTTGCGGTGAATCACATCAGAGCGCGAAAACGTCTGCCCTCCAACCACCACCTGAGGCAGTCCGAACTCCGACAGCCTGCGGTTCTCCTTGTACTGCTCGTAGTACCCCTTGCCGTCGGTCAGGTGCGCCGCAGTGTGCAGCAGCAGCCCGCGTCCCATGTTGCGGCTGAAAATCAGGTGGTAATGGTTCTGCCAGTAGTTGTCGGTCTGGTTCTCATAGTAACGCTCCACCCCGTCGGCATCGGTATAGACACCGGCCGGATTATACCGCCGGTCCACCTCCATCATCTCGCGCGTCACACCCCACCAGCTTATGCCCGTCCGCTCCTCGCCGATAATCACGTTCGCCTTCAGCCTCGACCGCCCCGCACTGTACACACCCGTCACAAACATCGACCGGTGGTCAGAGCCGCTGTGCCGCACATACCCGTCACTCCGCAGTCCCGAGTACCGCATCAGCAGCGACACCCGCTCGCCCAGTTGTCCGGTTCCCGCTATAATGCTCTGCTTAAAGGTATTGAAGGAACCAAGGGTTCCCTCAACGCGAGCCACCGCATCAGCGCCCGGAGAGAGAGTCTGGATGTTCACTGAGGCGCCAAAGGCCCCGGCTCCGTTGCCGGAGGTCCCGACGCCGCGCTGAACCTGGATGCTCTCGACCGACGCGGCCAGGTCAGGAAGATCAACCCAGAAAACCTGCTGCGACTCGGCATCATTAAGCGGTATGCCGTCGATGGTAACGTTAATGCGGCTGGCGTCGGATCCCCTTATGCGCAACGATGTGTAGCCAATGCCGTTACCCGCCTCGGAGGTCTCCACCAGCGACGGTGTCATCGCCAGCAAAAAGGGAATGTCAGCTCCGAAGTTATTCCTCCTTAGCTCCTCGGCGGTGACGGTATGATATGTCACAGGCGTGCGGTTACCCGCCCGCGTTGCGCTCACCACCACCTCCGCCGCCGGGATGGCAGCAGGAGCGAGCGTGAAGTCAGCCGTGACCGTGCCGGCGACCTCTATTCTTCGGGTGACCGGCTCATATCCGACGAACGATACCCTGATCTCGTACACACCGTCACGGCCCAGGTTAAGTCTATAACTGCCATCGACGGCGGCAGCCGTGCCACCGAGTGTTCCCACAGCAATAATTGTAGCACCAGGCAAAGCCTCACCGTCATAAGACCTGACAGTGCCCGTAAGCGTGGCCCTCTGTGCCGCCGCCGACAGCGCCAGCAGACTCAAAAGCAGAGCCGCTGTGATTTGTTTGATTCGTAATTTCTTCATCTTTTGAACATTAAGTTTTACAACAAACGTTTCAAAAAATGAGGTTTTGTGGTAAGCTGATCGTTTG
>CAYUOS010000160.1:0-6474 GCA_964446435.1 uncultured Rikenellaceae bacterium
ATCTGCCAAGACTCTCCGCGACCGGAAGACCTACAGAACCAATCTCAGTGTTGAAGGGAAACGATCTGAAGGTAAAGAACCATGATGGTTCCATTATGCTATAGGGGCCATCGCCCGTACCACCGTACGGATTCCTCATCAGATCGGAACCTGTTGACTCGCTTAGGTAGTACCTTAGCGGGTCGAGTTCAGGGAACAGGGTCTCCTTCAGGTATTCATCAATTGCAGGCGGAGGAGGAAACTCATTTCCACCGCACCAGATTACCAGTGAAGGGTGATTCCTCAGCATCAGCACCTGATCGGCGACCGATCTGATGAAAAGGTCGTGATCATCGGGATACTTCCTTCGTATCTCCTGGCTGTCTGCCTTCTTTGGGTCGGGCCATCTCCCGTTGCAGTCACCGGTGATCCACAGATCCTGCCACACCATTATACCGTACCTGTCACATACTTCATAGAACTCCGGCCTTTCAGTAATCGATCCTCCCCACACCCTTATCATATTCATATTCATTGCAGCCTGTAGCCTTATCTCATCACGGTACCTGTCGGGCGATAGTCGCAAAAGGGCATCAGATGCTATCCAGTTTCCTCCCTTGATAAATACTTTCTGGCCATTCACCTTGAATATACGACCTCCTGTCTCTTCATCGAAATCTGAGGAAAACTCTCGTATTCCGAACCTCACCTGGTCAACATCCATATAGTTGTTCTTGCCAGTCATGAACCACAGCCGGGCTTCATATAGATTCTGGTTACCCATACCATTGGGCCACCAAAGCCTTGGTTGCTTTATCCTTATCTTCTTCAGGGCAACCGTAACAGTCTCTCCCGGTCCGATCTTCACCTTTGTGCGCTGCCTTGCCTCAGTCATCTGCACACCGAAAAAACCCTCAACTGTCTTGTTTGATGCGTTATACAAGTCTGCCGAGATTATAACGGTCGCCGGTGACTGTATTGTTCCGGGCACTCTGACACCTGGCACTTCGGTAACAATATATGGGTTCCTGATATCAATGGCTCCGGTAATCTCAATTGTGACCTTATCCCATATACCTGTATTCCTGTCAGCTACAGGTTCTGTCCAGTCCCAGCCTGCGGTAAACTGCATTGTAACATTGCGTGCGATAGTGCCGTCTCCTCCCTGGCCGCCATTTGGCACACCGGCAGGGTTTGGCGGTCTTACCGCAACCGCAAGCCTGTTGTTGCCTCCCTGGTTGATATATCTTGTCACATCGTATTTCTGCCTCAGGAACATACCCTCGTGGGTGGTACTGTTAACGCGGTGCCCGTTGAGCCAGATATCACAATAATAGTTGACTCCCCTGAGATTCAGCCATATAATCTGATCAGGCGGAAACTCCTGGGTATAAAAGACGTTATGAAACCAGAACGAATAGTAATCAGGTCCTGTTTCGGCTATATCGGGTATTGCCGCGTTATTCAGCCCGATAAACGGATCGGGTGCAAGTCCGTTGTTTATCAGTGTTGTTAATACTGTACCGGGAACCGTTGCTTCCAGCCATGTTGAGTCGGGGGAATACGAACCAGTAAGTTCCTCACCACGGAGATCAGTCTCAGAAATCCTTTTGGCCTTCCATCCCTGGTTGAGTTCAAATGTCTGGGCAGTTGCCGTACCAGCAATAAAAAGCAGTATCACTGCCGAAAGAACTATTTTGCGCATCTGGTATTACCTTTTTCGTTTCAATTAGAGAACGTAAAAATAGCAAGAAATATGATAGTCTATTGAAGAGGGATACAACTGAGTCGTGGTTTTCGACCTATATACACCCGGCAAATAGCTGATTATGCCGAATATTTTTTGAAAATAGAGCTACATTAACCATTATTGCAGATTATTTGGGGCGACATGTTCACGGAAGAGAAAAAGGGAGAGCGAATATCGGGGTTTGCAGTCATACTCAATCACCACCGTACGTGGGGGCCGATACTGCTTCCCTATACCTTCGAGAAGGAGCCGGGTAAGCGCTTTGCCACAATACGTGAGCCACTCTCTCCATATCCCGCTCCTGAGATACTGGGCTGGCTTACCCCTGATGAACGCGAGGTTGTCAAGCTCATCAACGACTATTCAGAGAAGAATCTATTCAGACTGTTTTCAAAGGATCCCAGTGTAAGGAAGTTCATAGAGAGTCTCCCGGCCGATAAGGTAAGTAAGGTGATCAGGCCCTACATTGAGTCAAAAATGTACAAGGTTCTGTCAATACTGCGTGATGAGGGTATACCCCTCTTCCATCAGAAGATCAGGACAACCAACTTTCATGATGAAGATATACTTGTTGTAGCCCAGGGCAGTGCTGAGGGCATCTTCAGATTCAACCGCATTGAGGAAGGGACGAGATACAATCTCTCAATAATACATGATGACAAGGAGATAAAGCTCTTTAACTCAGGAGCTGAGGTCCTTATCAATACCCCTTGCGTAATCAGGCACCTGAACCGTGTGATATTCGTTCATGAGCTTGATTCTGCAAAGCTAAAACCCTTTTTTACGCGCGAATACCTGACGGTGCCACTGAGCGCGGAGGAAAAGTACTTCAGCACTTTTGTCACCAACGCCATCACCAGCTTCAGGTATGATGCCAGAGGCTTTGTTGTTGTTACGGGTGAGCCGGCAAGGATTCCTAAACTGACTGTTGAAATGTCAATCAGGGGCTTCCCTGCACTGATACTGTCATATAGCTATTCCGGAAGGGTGATCTTCAGGAACGACCCTCGTCAGTCTTTCACTGACTTCAGTAATATTGACGGTAGGTTTATTCTTACCCGCTACTTCCGTGACAGTGACTGGGAACAGAAATGCAAACTGGTGCTTGAGGATAACGGATTCTTTTCTGAAGACGAAATTCACTTCACTGTATTCAGGGGAACAGCGGGATCAGCCACAGATGAGATTATGTCACTAATTGAGGCTGTCAACCGGAGCTATAATGACCTTACGGCGGCAGGATTTGAGATCAGGCAGGGCAGCCTGGACCGGAACTACCATCTCGAACCGGTATCAATTAATACAGGATATACTATTGATAATGACTGGTTTGATCTGAAAGCTGAAGTCCATCTCGGGAATTTTGTAATTCCTTTTGTCAGGCTAAGGAAGCATATAATGGAGGGACGCAGGCACTATGAGTTGCCTGACGGATCGGTTGCAATTCTTCCTGAAGGATGGTTCGCAAAATACCGTGACATATTCGGATTTGGCAAGGAGGATGGCGATTCACTGAAGATTCACAAGCAGCACTTTCCTGTTTTGAGTCAGGCCGTCAGCGACGAAACCATTGAAACGTTCGACGATCTTCAAAGGCTGGTGATGCCGGACAGGCTGCCGGTCACCACACTGCCGGCAGGGCTGAATGCAGAGATGAGGCCTTACCAGGAGGAGGGTTTCAACTGGATCCTTTTCCTTCAGTCCAATAAGCTGGGAGGATGCCTTGCCGATGACATGGGCCTTGGCAAAACCCTTCAGACCCTGGCAGTTCTGCTGCACAACAAGGAGCTCGATGTGAAGGATGAACCTGCTGCTACGTCGGGTTCTGACTATCAGGAGCAGAGCCCTGGTTCCCTCGAGGAGATTTTCAGCGCAAAAAAAGTCAGGAATACAAGCCTGATAATTGTGCCGGCTTCGCTGCTGCATAACTGGGACAACGAGATTAAACTTTACACGCCGGCATTGCGTGTCTGCATGTACAAGGGTACGGGGAGAAGGAAATCAACCTCATACTTCGGGTACTACGACATAATACTATCGAGTTATCACACTGTGCGTCAAGATATTGAGATAATCAATAAATTCAGGTTCCATTATATTGTACTTGACGAGAGCCAGGTTATCAAGAATCCGGGATCGGCCGTTTACAAGGCTATTGCGAGGCTTCAGGGTGTTCACAGGGTTACTCTTACAGGTACGCCTGTTGAGAATTCACTGACCGATTTGTGGACCCAGATGAACTTTGCAAATCCCGGGCTGCTTGGAAGCCTGATCTACTTCAAGAATGAGTTTGCGAGACCGATTGAAAGGGATGGAGACCTCAATCAGGAGGAGAAGCTGAAGGCCCTTATAAAACCGTTCATACTCAGGCGAACGAAGGAGATGGTTGCCAGGGAGTTGCCTCCTGTATGGGAGCAGATGGTGTATTGCGATATGACCGATGAGCAGGAGGAGGTCTATGAGAGGGAGAAGTCTGCGATAAGGAACATCATCCTTGGCACCATGGAGGATCGCGAGATGGAAAACCAGGCTATTGTTGTGCTTCAGGGGTTGATGAAACTGAGGCAGATAGCTAATCATCCGCTACTTGCGATCGATGATTACAATGAGAACTCGGGAAAGTTTGACATCGTTCTGAATGATATAAGGAGTGTCACTACCGAGGGACATAAAATTCTTATATTCAGCTCATTTGTCAAACACCTCAATCTTTACGCCGATGCATTGAGGAGAGAGGGAATTATGTTCTCAATGCTGACCGGCTCAACGGTTAACAGGGAACAGGTTGTAAATGAATTCCAGACCGATGAGCGGAAGAAGGTATTCCTTATTTCGCTGAAGGCGGGTGGACTGGGGCTTAACCTGACTGCCGCCGATTATGTCTTTATCCTCGATCCGTGGTGGAATCCGGCCGCTGAGATGCAGGCGCTGAACAGGGCACACAGGATAGGACAGGACAAGAATGTCTTTGTCTTCAGGTACATTTCGGCCGAGACAATTGAGGAGAAGATCATTACTCTGCAGGAGAGAAAATCGAAACTGGCCGACACGTTCATTAACAGCAACAATCCGCTGAAAGACATGGATATTAACCAGATACTTGAAATCATAGGGTGAACAACCCGCCATTAATATTGGTTTATATGGTTATCTTTGCAACGAAATATACAGATGATGAATAGTTACACTGAACATCCACTATACCGTAAGCATACTCTTGACAGTGCTATGTCAGATTTGTGGGAATTCTACAAATCACATTTTGCACCTTTGTTTCTTATTTCGTTCATATTCTCGGTAGCTGTCACATTCTTTTCACTCAATATCGATTACAACAGTCTGATTGAGGCCAGCATGACGGAAGATATGGCAGCAGTCAGGCAGATGACAACCCAGATGCTGAAGTTGCTTATTCCTGTTGTGCTGATTACTCTTTACGCATTTGTCTTTCTGAGCCTCTACGTACTTCAGGTCAGCGATGGCGGAACCAATTACCTGAAGATTCTGGCAGGGTCATTCAAATACCTGCTGACCTATGCTATAATGTTCATTCTTTTTATTCCACTGATGGGAATAGCAATGGTAGCAGGTATCATTGCACTTTTGATTGGAGTCCTTTTTTCGATTGTCTGGCTCACGGCCCTTTTTGCCTTTTTCGCGCCACTGCTTCTGGCTGAGGGTAATGACATTACCAATGCTATTGTGAGGAGCTTCAGGTTGCTGCACAGGCACTTCGGCAGCAATCTTGGATGGACGGCAGTTTTTCTTGTAATCATGTTACTGGTTAACCTGGTGGTTTCAGGTCTTGCCATGATTCCATTTGCCGGGGCTTTCCTGCAGACAATGGCAAACCCTGAAGAGGTTACCCATCTGATGGAGATGGTTAAAAACCCAATATACATATTATTCTCCTCAGCACTAAACGCGTTGATAATGCCTTTGTTCCCGGTCTTCTCCTTTATTCTTTACTTCAATGCCAGGGCCTGGGAGGATGACAGAATTGAGGACGTAGAGGCGTATTAAGGAGTAAGGGCGTAGAAGGGCGTAGGGGGCAAAAAATAAAATTGAAAAAACATTACCGGATGAAATCGTTACGTGTTCTGGCCATAAATGGTAGTCCGCGCAAGGGCGGCAACACCGAATTGATGTTGAGGGAGGTACTGAATGTATTGTCTGAGTATGACATAAAAACCGAGTTATTTCAGCTTGGAGGCAAGGATGTTACCGGATGCGTTGCCTGCATGAAATGCAAGAAGAAGAAAGAGGGGTTCTGCCACAAGAAGAACGATGTTCTGAACAAATGCATTGAGAAGATGGTCAGGGCCGATGGTATAATAATTGGATCACCGGTATATTTCACCGATGTAACCCCTGAGGTCAAAGCTCTTATTGATGTTGCCGGGTATGCCGGAAGAGCTGCAGGCAACATTTACAGGCGCAAGGTAGGAGCTGCGGTTGTTGCAGTAAGGCGGGCCGGTGCCATCCACACCTTCGACACCATAAATCATTTCTTCCTCATAAACGAGATGATTGTTCCTGGCTCATCTTACTGGAATATTGGCATTGGACGTGAGAAGGGTGATGTACTTAAAGATGAAGAGGGTATCAGGACGATGCGTACGCTGGGTGAGAACATGGCATGGGTGATGAAAAAGATAAAGGCGTAATAGGCGCAGGGCACGGGGCGCAGGGCGCAGGGCACGGGGCGCAGGGCGCAGGGCACGGGGCGCAGGGCGCAGGGCACG